>JAZRMK010000073.1:0-9160 GCA_045647525.1 Acutalibacteraceae bacterium | reverse complement strand
ATTGTTATATAACAAAAAAAGAACTCCACTCAGGTGGGGTTCTTTTTTTGTGTGGTGCCGCTGACCGGACTTGAACCGGTACGATATCGCTACCGAGGGATTTTAAGTCCCTTGTGTCTGCCTATTCCACCACAGCGGCTTAACAAAACATATTATATATTCAGCAAGACGGAATGTCAATGTTTTTTTGATTAAACTCGAAATTTTACAATATTTTGTGCTTAGACAAAATACACAACACAAGAGTGAAAAAATTATTCAATATTTTTAAAAAAATATGTTGCAATATATGAAAAGCGGTTATATAATGAACTTACAGTGGTGAAAAGTGGCGTACAATACCATAGTCAGACCATTAAAGTGGTGTAAAAGGAGGCCGGCTTAGATGTTTTTTGGACAACACTATCATAATATCGATAAAAAAGGCCGTGTCTTCGTGCCTGCAAAGTACCGCGGTGAGTTAGGTGAAGAGTTTATGCTTAGCCGCAGCCCCGACGGTAAACGCTGCCTTTGCATCTATCCGATGGAAGAGTGGCTTAAAATTGACGAAAAGTTAAAAGCATTACCCGGCGTTCAGGCAGGTAAGCTTGTTAGATTTATGTATTCGGGTGCCGAAAGTGTTTCGTGCGACAGCCAAGGAAGAGTTTTGATACCTCAGACACTTCGTGAATATGCGGGACTTGAAGGCGAAACCGCAGTAATTGGTATGTCTTCGAAACTGGAAATTTGGGATGGTGCCGCTTTCAGAGCAGAAGAGGCAGAGGAAACACCCGAATCTATTGCAGAACTCGCAAGAGAACTTGGTTTCTAAAAAAATGGAGTTTGTGCATAAGTCGGTACTTCTTGATGAAGTGCTTCAAAATCTCGATATAAAAAAAGACGGAATATATGTTGACGGAACTGCGGGCGGTGCAGGGCATTCCAAAGAAATTGCCAAAAGACTTGAAAGCGGAATGCTTTATGCTTTTGACCGCGACCCCGATGCAGTTGCAGTTGCGACCGAAAGACTGCAAGGTTTACCGGCAAAGGTGATCCACTCCAATTACGCTGATATGAGTTCTAAACTCGCTGAATTCGGCGTATCTGAGGTTGATGGTGTGCTGCTCGACCTCGGTGTTTCATCGTGGCAGCTTGATAACGGAGACAGAGGATTTTCCTATCATATGGACGCCCCTCTGGATATGAGGATGAGCCAAAGCGGTATGACGGCTGCCGAGCTTATCAACACATATTCGGCACAGGAAATAACTGATATTTTAAGAGATTACGGCGAAGAGAAGTTTGCGTACAAAATCGCTTGCAATATCGTCGCTGCAAGAGAGAAAAAACAAATAGAAACAACCCTTGAACTCAGCGATATAATCAGCTGTTCGGTGCCTGCCGCGGTAAGACGTGACGGACATCCTGCAAGGAAGAGTTTTCAGGCTATACGAATTGCAGTGAATGCTGAATTTGAAGCTGAAAGAAAGGGTATAGAGGCAGCTTTTGAGTTGCTGAAAAAAGGCGGAAGGCTTTGTGTTATAACCTTCCACTCGCTCGAAGACAGGTTAGTCAAGCAGATGTTTGCAGAATTTGCTAAGGGCTGTACCTGTCCGCCGGATATACCGGTTTGCGTGTGCGGCAAAACACCGCGCGGTAAACTTGTTACAAGGAAACCGATAGCGCCGAGTGACAACGAGGTGAAAGTTAATCCTCGCAGCAGAAGTGCAAAATTAAGAGTTATTGAAAAACTCTGACGATAAAATAAGGGGAAGTGGCTAAGGTGGACAATCTTAAGTATTATAATGATAGCTTTGTGTATAATTACGATATTTTTGCGCCCAAGACCGCCAAGAAGGCAGAGGTTTTAAAGTATCCCGAAACCTCGAAATCTGTTAAGCGCCGCAAAGCAGCAGTCAGCATTAAAGCTGAATATATCACCAAATCTGTTGTAGCTTTTATGATACTTGCCGCGGTTTGCGGTAGTCTTTTCCTTCGTGCCGAAATTTCGTCTTTAAAGACAGAAATCGGTGAAATAAATAATGAAATAGTAGAGCTTGAAAGCGAAGCAACAAGACTTAATGTTGAGATTGAGCGCAAGATTTCACTTACCAATCTTGAACAAGCGGCAACCGAAATGGGCATGCATAAGCGTGAAAAAAATCAAGTTACGTACATCAAATCCAACCAAATTGATTCGGCTGAAACTGCCGAAGGAAAACTTACTGCGGAAGTTGAATAAAATTGAAAGTAATAAAATATAGTTCTACTGAATGTTAAATTATCACAGCGAGAGTCGGTTTTTGCCGGCTCTCGTTGGTGTCGTTTTTAAGAATATCGAATTTTAGGGAAAAGGGGTATCGTAAGTGGCAAAAGGACCCAATAAAAGTATGATTATGCGCACTATCACCGTTTGGGCGGTAATGCTTTTTGTTACTGTTGGTATTGTCGGCGGTCGCCTTGGATACATAATGCTTATTGACAGTGAGTTTTATCAGCAAAAGGCAGCCGAGCAGCAACTTTACGATACCGAATTGCGTGCCGAAAGAGGTAAGATTTACGACCGAAACGGAGAATTGCTTGCCACGAGTGCACAGGTTTGGACTGTGTATATTACCCCTAACAGTTTCAAAAAAGTTACCGATGAAGCTAAAAGAACGGCTATCAAGCAAGAAATCGCAACCAACCTTTCTACGATATTGGGCCTTGATTACCAGAAGGTTTTGGGTTACACAAACAAACAGACCAGCTATGTCAAGGTTAAAAGTAATGTTGAAAAGCCCCAGGCTGATAAGATTCGTGAGTTTATTGCGAACAGTACCAACAATATCGGAAATTACATAGGACTCGATGAGAGCAGTAAAAGATACTATCCCAACGACAGTTTGGCATCGGTTGTGTTAGGCTATGTCGGTTCGGATAACCAGGGTCTTGCAGGTCTTGAACTTCAATATGACGATGAATTGACCGGCATTCCAGGCCGAGTTGTTGCCGCAAAGGACGCAACCGGTAATGATATGCCGTTGAGTTATGAAGTCGAGGTTGCTGCACAACCCGGCAATTCTTTGATAACCACTATTGATTCCTATGTCCAATATGTCTGCGAAAAGTATCTTGACCAAGCGTTGATAGACAATAAAGTTACCGAACGCGGCGCAATTATTTGTATGAACGTAAATACTGGCGCGGTTATGGGTATGGCTGTTAAGGGCGATTTTAACCCTAACTCATATCTGACGCTTTCCGAAGAAGACCAGAGCATTGTTGATTCGTTGACAAATGATGAAGAAAAGAATGATAAAATAGCTCAGCTTCGCAATAAACAATGGAGAAATAAGGTGGTTTCCGATACCTATGAGCCGGGCTCTGTTTTTAAAGTAATCACGGCAGCAATGGCAATTGAAGAAGGCAAAGCCAACCTTAACAGTCACTATAATTGCAACGGCTCGATAGTTATTGCGGGTAACAGGTACCATTGTCACAAACGTGAGGGCCACGGAAGCGAAAACTTTACAAATGCAATGCAAAATTCATGCAACCCCGTTTTTATAACATTGGGTCAGCAGTTGGGTTCTAACACCTTCTCGAAGTATTTTGAAGCGTTTGGATTTACTCAAAAAACAGGAATTGACCTTCCCGGTGAGTCATCACCTGTTTATCATAAAAGCAGTGCGATGGGTCCCACCGAGTTGGCTTCCAGTTCATTCGGTCAGACCTTCAATGTAACTCCAATCCAGATGATTACAGCGATTTCTGCTGCGGTAAACGGAGGATATCTTGTTCAACCACACTTGGTAAGTGAAATAGTAGATGTTAACGGAAATACCGTTAAAACTGTCGATACAAGTCCTAAACGTCAGGTTATCTCAGAAGAAACATCCAAAACCTTGCGTGGCATGATGGAAGCAGTTGTTGACGGCGGTGGCGGTAAAAACGCGTATGTATCCGGCTACCGAATCGGCGGCAAAACAGGTACTTCCGAAAAGACGGCTCAGGGAATTGAAGCTGAAAAGAAGCTTTATATTGCGTCATTCTGCGGTGTTGCACCGATAGACGATCCTGAGATTGCTGTCCTTGTAATTCTTGATGAACCGCACGGCGATGCATATTACGGCGGTACTATTGCAGCACCTGTCGGCGGACAGATTTTGTCCGAAATATTGCCATATCTTGGCGTTAATCCGCAATATAGCGATGAGGAACTTTCACAGATGGATGTTAAGGTTCCCAATGTTGTTAATATGTCGCTAAGTGAAGCAAAGTCTAAAATCAAGCAACAAGGACTCTCTTACAGAGTTGAAGGTAACGGTGATACTGTTGTAAAACAGTTCCCGACTGCATCAGACAGTATACAAAGTGACGGCGTTGTGATTCTTTACACGGAATCATCCGCTGATGTAGATATGGTTACGGTGCCCGACTTTACGGGTCTTACAGTTGACGGGGTTAACGAACTCGCTGCTGACAGTAAGATAAATGTAAGTTTCAGTGGTGCGTCACAACTTGCATCAGGTGCGATATCGTATAAGCAGAGTATCCCTAAGGATACAGAAGTGGCAGTGGGTACGGTTGTCACTGTCTATTTCAGAACAATTGAAGCCGAGGGATAACAAGGAGAACTTTAATGAAACTTTCGGAACTTTTAAAGGAAAAATGCGTTAATTTAGGTGATTTAGAAATAACCGCAGTTACGTGCGATTCAAGGAATATCACTAATGGTTGCGCCTTTGTTTGTATAAACGGTGCCGTTGTTGACGGTCACAAATTTGCAAAAGAAGCCGAAGAAAAAGGCGCGGCAGTTATTATTTGCGAGAAGGATACAGGTGCCAAAAATCAGATATTTGTTGAAGATAGCCACGTTGAATTTGCAAAGATGTGCGCGAACTGGTTTTATAATCCTGCGAAAAAACTAAAAATAATCGGTGTTACCGGTACAAACGGCAAAACATCGGTTTCGTATATGCTTAAAAGCATTCTTGAACATTGCGGATACAAGGTTGGTCTTATCGGCACCATTCAGAATATGATAGGTGACGAGGTTTTGCCTGCAAAAAACACAACTCCCGGTGCATTCGAGTTGCAGTCGATATTTTCACTAATGGAAAAATCCGGTTGCACCTATTGCATTATGGAGGTATCATCTCATGCGTTGGACCAGAATAGGACCTATGGCATTGAGTTTGAAGTAGGTATGTTCACCAATCTTACTCAGGTCCATCTTGATTATCACATTACGATGGATAATTATATGAAGGCGAAACGCAAACTTTTCAAGACCTCTAAAATCGCTGTCTTTAACCTCGATGACGAATATTATGACGGTATTAGCGAGGGTGTTGATTGCAAAAAGATTACATATTCTATAAAAAATAACGAGGCAACCTATACTGCCAAGAATATAAATTTGCGTCCCGATGGTGTTGACTTTATCTTCACTGGCGTGGGAATTATCAGCCGAATCAAGACATCAATCGGCGGTAAGTTTACACCGTATAATGCTATGTGTGCGGCTTCCTGCGCTTTGGAACTCGGTATGCCTATTGAAAAAATTGCCGAAGCATTTTCGGTAATGCCGGGTGTAAAGGGCAGAGCAGAGGTCGTTCCGACAGGAAAAGATTTCACTGTTATCATTGATTATGCACACACTCCCGACGGTCTTGAAAACATTTTAAAGACTTTTTCCGAAATGGAAAAGAACCGTCTGACAGTGGTCTTTGGTTGCGGAGGTGACCGCGACAGAACAAAAAGACCCAAAATGGGTGCGGTAGCAGCAATGTTTGCTGATAATATTATTGTTACAAGCGATAATCCTCGAAGCGAAGTTCCCGAAAGAATAATCGATGACATTCTTGAAGGGCTCAAAAATTGCAAAAAACCTGTTGAGGTAATAGTTAATCGTGTCGAAGCAATAAAAAAAGCTGTGCAAACGGCACAGAGTGGTGATATAATAGTCTTGGCAGGTAAAGGTCACGAAACCTACCAGATTTTAAACACGGGAACTATTCACCTTGATGAGCGTGAGGTTGTTGCCGAAGCGTTAAGCGAACTTTAATTGTTAGGGGATATTCAAATGAGTGGTTTTGTTCCGATGATAGCAACAATAGCGGCGTTTGTGGTTTGTCTTGTGTTGGGTAAACCCACCATTGCGTTGTTAAAAAGACTGAAATATGGTCAGACTATTCGAGAGGAAGGACCGCAGTGGCACAAATCGAAGCAGGGAACACCGACAATGGGTGGTGTACTTATTGCTATCGGTACTGCGATAGGAATTGCAATAGCCTTCTCGGTTTCAAATGCTTTGGACGGAAATTTAAAGGCGGAACTTTCAACTGAGCTTTCATTTGTAAAAATATTTGCCGGTATTGGTCTTGCTTTTGGTATGGGTCTTATCGGCTTTGCAGACGATTACATCAAGGTTGTTAAAAAGCGCAATTTAGGTCTTACTGCAATGCAAAAAACGGTATTTCAGTCGGTCGTTGTGTTGGCATATCTTATGACCTTGGCTATGTCGGGACTTTCACGTACAGTAATACCTTTTGTTGGTGAAATAGAAATTTCAAGTGGTTTGGGTCTTGTTTTTTGGCCCATTGCATTCTTCTTTGTGTATGGATTTACTAATGCAGTTAACCTTACCGATGGCGTAGACGGCCTGGCTTCAAGTGTAACCTTCGTTGTTTCGGCAGGTTTTCTTGCGGTTTCTGCGCTCTTTAAACTTGAAGGAATGAGCGTTTTTGCAGCAGCACTTTGCGGTGCATGTATTGGTTTCTTGGTTTTTAACTGGCATCCTGCAAAAATGTTTATGGGCGATACAGGCTCAATGTTTTTGGGCGGCGCAGTAGTAGCATTAGCGTTCGGTGTTGACCGTCCTATATACCTTTTGATAGCAGGTATAATTTATCTAATAGAGGCTTTTTCTGTTATTTTACAGGTCATATACTTCAAAAAGACAGGTAAGCGACTTTTCAAAATGAGTCCTATCCACCATCACTTTGAAAAATCCGGTTGGAGCGAAGTGAAGATAGTGCTCGTATTCTCATTTATAACTCTGTTGGCCTGCGCAGGCTGCGTTGGTCTTACATTACTTTGAATCTTAAAAAGGAGTGAATCCATTGCCTGAAAATACATTGAAAAAGGGTAATAAAAAACAGAATATTTTTATCGACGGCAAGATGGATTTAACCTTCCTTTTTTTGCTCCTGACCATTCTTACGGTCGGTCTTGTAATGCTTTTTTCGGCAAGTTATGTCTATGCCTATACACACTACGGTAACAACTACTTCTTTATTTCAAAGCAGGCGATAGTCGCTGTTATCGGCGTTGGTGTAATGTTGTTGGTTTCAAAAATCGATTATCACATTTTGCGCAAATTTGCAATTCCTTTTTATATTGCGATGGTTGGTTTCCTCGTGGTTATGTTGATATTGCCGCCAATGGTGTCGGGAACAAGTGTTAAAAGATGGTTCTCAGTAGGCCCTATCAATTTCCAACCTTCTGAACTTGCAAAATTTGCCGTAATTTTATTACTCGCACATCTTATTGCCGCTAATCAAAAACTGATGAAAAAGTTTACCTTTGGAATCTTGTTTTTGGGAGCAATAGTCGGTCTTGTCTGTATCTTAGTAGTGCTTGAACCGCATTTGTCGGCAACCGTGCTTATTTTCCTTATTGGCGCAGTTATGATGGTTGTAGGCGGTATTCAGCTCCGTTGGATATTCGGTGCTTTGGGTGTTGTTGCGGTTGCGGCAGCAGTACTTTTAAGCGGTGTTGTCAAGTACGCGCAGGACCGTATAACATTTTGGCTTGACCCTTGGGCAGCACCGGTAGGTGAAGGATACCAGACTATTCAGTCGTTGCTTTCGATCGGTTCTGGCGGCTTACTCGGTCGCGGTTTAGGTCAATCAAGACAGAAATACCTTTGGGTGCCTGAGCCTCATAATGACTTTATCTTCGCTATCGTATGCGAGGAACTTGGTCTTATCGGCGCGCTCATCATTATAGCTCTGTTTGCTTTTCTGATGTGGAGAGGTTTTGTTATTGCCATTAAAGCTCCTGATAAGTTTGGCTCACTGCTTGCGTTAGGTCTTACTTTCCAGGTCGGCTTACAGATGGCTCTGAATGTTTTGGTAGTTACAAATACCATTCCCAATACGGGTATAAGCTTGCCGTTTTTCAGTTATGGCGGTACTTCGCTTTTGATTCTTTTGTTTGAAATGGGAATTATCTTATCTGTATCGCGAAGTTCGAAAACAAAAGCTAAACTTTAAGGAGTAGAATTTATGCATATTCTGTTAGTTGGCGGCGGTACAGCCGGTCACATAAATCCTGCAATAGCGGTTGCAAGCTATTTGAAAGAAAATTATCCCGATTGTAAGATCAGTTATATCGGCACAAAAAAAGGAATGGAGAACCGTCTTGTTCCTTTGGCAGGATATGATTTCTATTCTATCGATGTTGCAGGCTTTCAGCGAAAAATTACTGTGAAAAACATATTCCGCAATATTGACGCGGTGAGAAAGGTTTTTACCTCATCGATTGCGGCGAGAAAACTGTTGAAAAGTTTAAAACCCGATATCGTTTTCGGGACCGGAGGTTATGTGTGCGGTCCCGTACTTCGTGAGGCGACAAAACTCGGTATCAAGACCGCTGTTCACGAGGCAAATGCATATCCGGGCGTTACAATAAAAATGCTCGCATCAACCGTTGATACCGTTATGGTTGCGATGGAAGATGCTTTAAAGAATTTAAAATGCAAAAACGAGCCTGTTGTGACAGGCAACCCTATCAGAAGTAGTTTGAAATCGGTTTCTAAAACAGATGCCAGACGTATTTTGGGAGTGCCCGATGATGCAAATGTGCTGCTGTCTTTTGGCGGAAGCCTGGGCGCACGTGTTATCAATAATGCAATGCTTGAAGTTGTCAAGCAGGACCTTGAACTTAAAGAGTTTCATATTTTCCATGCAACCGGTAAAAACGGTTATGAGCAGTTTATGAAAGACCTTGATGGAATAGGTTTCAAAGCCGATAACGGTTTGATCAATATTTATGAATACATAGACAATATGGAAGTTTTAATGGCCGCTGCTGATATCGTTATTTGCAGGGCAGGCGCTATGACCGTTAATGAACTTCAAGTTTGCGGAAAACCTGCAATTTTAATTCCGTCACCCTATGTTGCGGAAAA
>JAZRMK010000072.1:0-17088 GCA_045647525.1 Acutalibacteraceae bacterium | reverse complement strand
TGCTGACTATGTTAAGAACATGATCACCGGTGCTGCTCAGATGGACGGTGCTATCCTCGTTATCGCTTCTACCGACGGCCCCATGGCTCAGACCAAGGAGCACCTTCTCCTTGCTCGTCAGGTTGGCGTTCCCTACATCGTTGTTTTCATGAACAAGACCGACCTCGTTGATGACGAAGAGCTTCTCGAGCTCGTTGAGATGGAAATCCGTGAGACTCTTGATAAGTATGAGTTCCCCGGCGACGATACCCCCATTATCAAGGGTTCTGCATTCCAGGCTCTTGATTCTGCATCAACTGACCCTGCAGATGCTGTTTATGCACCTATTGCTGAGCTTATGGATGCTGTTGACAGCTACATTCCTACTCCTGAGCGTAAGGCAGACCTCCCCTTCATTATGCCTATCGAAGACGTTATGACCATCTCCGGCCGTGGTACTGTTGTTACCGGTCGTGTAGAGCGTGGTCAGCTAAACGCAGGTGATGAAGTAGAAATCGTTGGTCTTTCCGATGAGAGAAAGAAGACAGTTGTTACTTCTATGGAAATGTTCAGAAAGACTCTTGACTACTGTGAGGCTGGCGATAACGTTGGCGCACTTCTCCGTGGCGTAGGCCGTGAAGATGTACAGCGTGGTCAGGTTCTTGCAAAGCCCGGTTCTATCAACCCCCACACTAAGTTCCATGGTCAGGTTTATATTTTGACCAAGGAAGAAGGCGGCCGTCATACTCCGTTCTTCAACAACTATCGTCCTCAGTTCTATTTCAGAACTACTGACGTTACAGGTGTTGTATCTCTCCCCGCAGGCACTGAAATGTGCATGCCTGGCGATAATGTAGAGATGGATGTTGAGCTCATCACTCCTATCGCTATTGAAGAGGGTCTCCGTTTCGCTATCCGTGAAGGCGGCCGTACTGTTGGTTCCGGTGTTGTTACCGCTATCAACGGCTAATCTTTGATTAGTTAAAATCAACAGCCTCAGGTTTCCTGAGGCTGTTTTTTTTATTTGTATAAAAAGAAATATAAGTAAAAGAAAAGCCTTGCAAATGCTTGCAAGGCTTTTCTTGTTTGTTGATTTAGCGTATTCACACAGTTTTATTCGGTTTTATTAAAGATCACACCGTTTTCAACACGCAGATGCTGAGTGCAGATAGACAGTGCTGCATTGCGGTGAGAAATGAACAAAACTGTCTTGTTGCTGAGTTTAGAAATGTTTTCGAGCAACTGCCATTCAGTAGTTTCGTCCAAAGCGGATGTGCATTCGTCCAAAAGTAAGATGGGCGCATCCGAAAGAAGCGCACGTGCTATTGAAATTCGCTGAATCTGTCCTTCCGAAAGTCCCAAACCGCGTTCACCAAGCAGTGTGTTGTATCCGTTAGGAAGGGACTCGATCAACTCTTTAAGGCATGCCATTTCCGCAGCCTTTTCCATCTGTTCATCGGTGACATTTTTACACCCGAAGCAGATATTGTCAGCAACCGTACCGGAAAGCAGGAGATTTCCTTGTGGCACGTATGCAAACAGTGACCTTGTTGTGGCGTTAATTGCGATATCACCGTTTTCGGTCGTTAAAACAAGCTCACCTTCGGTGGCGTCGTAAAGACCGAGCAGGAGACGGAACAGGGTGGATTTACCTGCACCCGACGAACCGGTAAGCGAAACAATACTGCCTTTTTTAATCTCGAAGGTAGAATTGCTGATGATATTGCCATCGCCATAAGAGAAGCCGAGGTTGTTGGCGGTGATCTTTTCCATAGAATCATAAACTGATTCAGTGTCAAAATCGTTGATGCAGGGCTCGTTATCCAACTGTTCGAGTTCCATCAAACGTTCAGCCGATGCAATAGACGCATACAACCTTGTTATAAGACCCGAGGCACTGTAAAACGGAGCGCGAATGTTGGAAACTATCTGTAAAAACGCCGTCAGAGTTCCGTAGTCCATTGTACCGTTTACGATACTGAATGCGCCCCAGAAGAGTGTAGCATAGTATCCCACAGTGAATACAATGAAGATACCGCCGTGAGTAACGTTGCTTACGTGGTTACGGGCAATCTTTTTCTTGTATACGGTGTTCATATAGTTTTTGAGCTGGTTGAGCAACGGAATCTTAGAAGAAAAAGATTTAACAACAACAATGTTTTCAACACATTCCTGCGTGAAACCGCGCATAACGCCGGACGCCTGTTGAGTCGACTTGTGGATTTTTTTATAAATTGGGCTTATAAGTGCAGCACATAGTGTTATGCCAATACCCACCGACACAACGATGACAGCAAATCCCAAACTAAAAGATGCGATGACGATAAGTCCCGAAAGAATTTTAGAAACAATAGAAACAAGTTGGGGAACGAAATCGGTAAAGCCCGCAACTACTGTATCGATATCGCTGGTAAAACGGTTTAAAATCTCACCCGAATGGAAGTTCTTAATGTCCTTGTATTTCTTTGAAGTAATACTGTCAAAGAAATTGCGACGCATGTCCATTTCCAACCTGCCGCCAATGACGGCTTTTATGTGCGATTCAAGTAGAGTTAGCACAAGTTGGGTCAAAATAATTCCTAAAAGTCCAATACCGCAGTTGATTAACTGCGGTTTGGCTTCGGAAAATTTAAGATGTGTTGCTATGTTGATAGCCTGGCGCGAAATCAGAGCAAGACCGACATAGCAGGTTGAGGTGACAATGCTTGCAAGACTCAAAACTATCATCAAAAGTGTTTGTTTTTTTGCGGTTTTAAGTATCCAAAGCAACGCAGAATTTGATTTCATCACTTACCACCTTTAAAAATCTTTCTTAAAAAGTGCCAGGTGCCAAATATGATTTTTCTGAACGGGCGGAGCATCATCCATATATTTGAGTACAAGCGGTACCCAAAAGAGCGACAATCATGGTATTTACCTTTGCGGTAAAACCCTTTGACGACGCAAAGCACCGCGGTCTTAGGCACGTTGCGTTCAATATCAGTCTGGCGGTCGCCCACCATACAATAACTGTCTTTATTAACCTTTACTATTCTATGTAAAATATAACGGTCGCTTCCGCGTAGGTACAGCGGGACATCACCGCGTTTTAAAGCTAAAGGATCACACTTTGTCAGCACGACCGAATCGCGCAAACTGTACCACAAAGGAGTCATACTCATACCGGTGACAGTAAAGGTTACGTCGATTCCTTCATCAATCAACCCTAATAACAGAGGGGACATCTCATTCAAAGGCACGGCTTTTGGTGTCGGTGTTAGACTCATACTATAAGGTTAGCGCGACGCATAATATCAATAAACTCCTTGACATCGTTGCGTGCGGTCTCCTCGTCTACAACATACTCGGCAGTGAGTGCCTTAACCAGCGTTTCTTCATCTGTGTCTTTGGTCAAAAGGTTCCAAAGGAATGCACCCGAGCCATTCAGAGAAATTATAGCGCGGAAAGAAACATTGTTGCCAACCGGGACAACGACATTGGTGTCGGCAATATTTTTTAAAACAAAGCCATCGACTATTTTCATAAAAATCGATCCTTTCTTTTGATTTTATCCATAAATCCACTTATGGATGGCGTCGGTCAATGCATCAAGGTCTTTAATCTTCCAAACCCAACCGTTGTTGGTATCGGGGAATATGCCACCGAGAGCACCTTCTTTTCCGTTACCTCGGGGGAAATTCTGACTTTGAAGAGTTATGTGGCCTTGTGCCAGCATCGGTGCGAAATCAAGTATTTCTTGATATTGAAGCGATGTTTCAACATAAGGCATCAATAATTTTAAAAGTGTAGGGTACTGTGAAGAATCAAGTGATTGAAGTTTTTCAAAGAGGCAGTTAAGAACCTTTTGCTGTCTCAAATCACGGGTTTCGGTACCGTCGATCTTTCTGATACGGGAGTAGATCATTGCTTGGCCGCCATTTAAATGGACAAGCCCTGTATCATAAAGATAGTCGACGTTAAAGCCTTCTTCTTTTGCCAAGCGGTTAAGTTCTTTGCGCTCGCCTTCGGTGATGTATATGTCAACACCACCCATAATATCAATAAGCGCAATAAGCTGATACAAACTCACGGAAACATAGTCTTTGACATTCAATTCAAATGTTTCATTAAGTGTTTTAATGGCAAGTGAAGCACCGCCCAAACTGTATGCGGCATTGATTTTATTGAAACCGTATTTTTTCTTGTCGGTGTTGGCGATGTCCACCCAACTATCTCTTAAAATAGAGGAGAGTTTAATGGTGTTATCATAAGTGTTTATAGAAACTATGATAATAGAGTCGGAACGACCTGACAAGGCTTCGCTACGGTTATGAGCGTTAGTGTCACGGCTGTCAATACCGAAAAGAGCAATGTTGACAATGTGACCGGGTAGTTTTGAGGCCTGTTCACTGATACCGAGCTTTTCTTCTTCTATTGTAACGGTGTTCATATCACCGGTATAATAACCAACAACACCCATAACGCCGGTTATAAGCACAGAAATTGCCAAAACAAAAGAGGTAATGATATTAAAAATCGCAATATTACGTCTTGCTTTTCTTTTTTGCGCTTTTGAATAGGTCTTGGTCGGTGTTTTGACAGTAGACTTACTCATTTTAGTTTTTTCATCTCCAAATAAGAACAGATCGTCATCATTATACGGTGACTGAACAGCAGAACTTTCCTGTCCGCCGTTGGTCGAAAGAGAACTGAAAAGAATCGTAGGCTCATCCAAATCTTCGGTCGGCACAGGCTGTGGCTCCTGTGGTTTGGAAGAACTACTGATATCTTCATATTCAGGATGCGTATTCATTAAAATCCATCTCCAAATAAAAAATGCAAATTGATAAATATCTATTAAGAATATTATAACTCAAAGTTTCTGTCAAGTCGATACAAATTTAAAAGTTTTAGCCCATATTAACCGAATTTTCATAAAATATCGACATAATTTCCCAAAAAAACAAAATATGAAAGTTCGGACTCCAACGCAGACAGGAGGTTTAACACGCTTTTGTCGAAAACGTTGCCTGCAAAGTCGATATAGAATCTGTACTCAAAGTTATGACCTGCGGGTCGGGATTCGATCTTAGTTAGATTCAATCCCAAATCGGCAAACCTTCCGAGCATAGAATAAAGAGAACCTTTTTCATGCGGAATTTCGAATGCAAGGCTTACTTTATTGCTGTGAGGGTCAATGAACGGCTTTTTGGAAATTGCGATAAAACGGGTGATGTTATCGGTTTCGTTCTGAATTGCTTCGGCAACAACGGGAAGCGAGTAAAGTTCGGCAGCTGTGGTTGAGCCGATTGCAGCAACGGTCGGGTCGTTAAGACCGGCAACATACTTTACTGCCAATGCAGTATTTTCAAACTCAATAGCCGTAAGACCGTGTTCTTTTATAAACTTTGAACACTGCTTTAATGCGTGAGGGTGTGAGTACACAGTTTTTATATTGCTCAAATCTCCAATTGAAAGCAAGTTCTGTGAAACGTCTAACGCGGTAGCCTTGACTATCCAATGACCGTATTTGAGCATAAGGTCATAGACGTTGGTAACATAGCCTGCTGTTGAGTTTTCGACAGGAAGTATTCCGACGGCATCTTCGTCCTTTGATATTTCATCAAAAACATCTTCAAAGTTTTTGTAAAACTCAAAATCACGTTCGCCGAACATATACTTGGCTGCTGCGTGCGAAAAGGCACCTTCGGCACCTTGACAAACAACCCTTTTATATTCGGTTGCCGGCGGAATAGCGGCTATTCTTTTGGCAAAACCGTTGTCGCAAAAAAGGGTATCATTCTGCAAGGCGCGGCTGACGGTCATAATGGACTGATAAATATTTCTTACATATCTGCCGTGCTCGCCGCCGTTTAACTCGACACGGTCAAGTATCTCCTTCTCACGACCGGGGCGGTAAACGGGCAGATTCTCTTTTTTCTTAATTTCGGCAACCTTCAAAGAACAGTCCATTCGCTTGGAAATAAGCGGCACCAGTTCTTTGTCAATTGCGTCGATCTCTTTTCTGATATCGTCTAAACTCACAGCTTTATTACCTCCGATACAATGTCGAGGAGAGCGAGAGCTATTGCAGCTTCAATAGCAGGTAAAGCTCTTGGAACAATGCAGGGGTCGTGGCGACCTTCAATTGTGAGGGTGTCATTTTCCTTTTTGCAAAGGTTGACAGTGTTCTGTTCCATAGCGATAGAAGGAGTCGGCTTTAAGGCAACACGGATGATAAGCGGCATACCGTTGGAAATACCACCTGTTATGCCACCACAATGATTAGTGCGACACTTGACCGTTTCACCTTCGTAATACATTGTATCGTTGACTTCACTGCCTCGCATAGAACTGAATCCAAAACCGTCACCGAATTCAATGCCCTTTACGGCAGGAACAGCAAAAACGGCAGACGAAATCACGTTTTCAAGTCCTCTTACGGTCGGAGAGCCGATACCGGCAGGTAATCCCGTAACGGCAATTTCAACCTCACCGCCGATACTGTCACCTGAACTTTTGGCGTCGGCAATTTCACTTTCCATAGCAGTCTTTGCGTCGCAAGAAATCACGGAGAAATACTGTTTGTTAAGTTCATTCAATTCTTCGGCAGTGACATTCACAGCGTCAAAAGGAATGTCAAACGAATGACCGATAGACGATACGTGCCCGCCGATAACAATTCCGTTTTTCTCTAAGATCTGACGTGCTACTGCACCCAAAGCGGTCAGCGGAGCAGTAAGACGTCCTGAAAAGTTGCCGCCACCTCTGATATCATTAAAGCCGTTATAACGCACACCGGCGGCATAGTCGGCATGAGAGGGACGGGGACAGGCCGCGATGTTGTCATAGTTTTTTGATCTCTGGTCAGAATTGCGTATAATAGCAGCCAAAGGCGCACCTGTTGTAATGCCGTTGTTCAGTCCTGATAAAAATTCAGGAACATCGGTCTCTTTTCTGGATGTAGCAGTAGGGTCTTGACCGGGGGCGCGTCGGCGCATCTGGGTTAATACCGATTCAAAATCTATTGCATACCCTGCCGGCGGAGCATCCATTACGGCACCGATAGCGGGACCGTGGCTCTCACCGAATACAGTGGTTTTAATCAAATCTCCAATTGCGGATGACATGTAGCATCCCCTCCGATTTTAATAAAATCCTCAAAAAACAGAGGATAGGATTTATTTATTGCTTCGGCACCATCGATATTTGATGTGCCGCAGGAATTGGCCGCCAGAACACTGAAAGCCATAACGATTCTGTGATCGTTGGCAGAGGTTATGTCACAGCCGTGTGACACGCCTCCTTCAATAATCATTCCGTCGTCAGTTTCGTGAGCGTTTATACCGAATTTCACAAGTCTGGAAACGGTTTCTTTGATTCGGTCGCTTTCTTTTATTCGAAGACGCTCGGCGTTTTTTATAACGGTCGTGCCTTCGGCAAAAGCAGCGGTGACAGCCAGAATGGGAACAAGGTCGGGAATCTGGCTTGCATCGATTTCGATACCCTTGAGCTTTTTAGGAATGACCTCGACCGAGTCGCCGTCCACTGTAATATCTGCACCGAAACGGCAAAGCAGGTCAACAATTTCCTTGTCACCCTGTAAGGAGTCCATTCTAAGTCCTTTTACGGTAACGCCGTTTGAAACGGCACCGCCGCAAAGGAAAAATGCTGCCTGCGACCAGTCGCCTTCAACGGTGCGCTGTGCAGCGGTAAGGGCATTTTGCCCTTTTATGAAGTAGCCCTGCTCGGTGCGGCGGATGTCGGCGCCGAAAGCCTTTAATTCTTTGATCGTGATATCAACATACGGTTCCGATTCCAGAGGAGAGGTCAATATGATCTGCGATTCCCCCTCGACCATGGATAAACCTAACAAAAGACCGCTTATGTACTGCGAACTGACGTTGCCGGGAATATGAAATGTTCCGCATTTCAATCTGCCTGAAACGGTCATTGGCAATGTATCACTCGAAACCTCTACACCGTTTTGTCTTAAAGCATCGCTGAGGATTCCAAAGGGGCGTTGAGGCAATCGTCCTTTGCCGGTAAATGTGACATTTTTCACACCCAAAGCGGCAGCAACAGGAATCATAAACCGCGCCGTCGAGCCCGATTCGTTGCAGTCAATAACTGCATTTTCGGTGTTTCGCTTTGCGGGTGTTATATAAAGTGTCGAACCACTGCGCTCCACAGTAGCTCCCAAACCTTTAATGCTGTTGATCGTCGCCGTCATATCATCCGATTCACCGCAGTTGAAAATAGTCACGGGTGAGTTGGCAAGGGCGGCACAAATTATGCTTCTGTGCCCTGCGGATTTTGATGGCGGAGCAGTCACCGTTCCGTGAAGCGAAGAAGGGTTTATTGATACCTTCATTTTCATTTATTTTCGCCTCCGAGATACTCTGCCAAACTGTCGGCAGGAACGGTTTTGATAACACATGAACCGATTTTTTCAGGCAGTACGATCTTTATATCTTTGCCGCGACGCTTTTTATCGTTCAAAGCGCCTTGACAGAGTTTATCAAGCTCGATAGCCGTTGTAGCGGGAAGGGCATATTTGTGAAGACACTTAGTGATCTTTTTGGCCAGACCTTCTTCACAAATGCCGTTCCTTTCGGCTGCGGCGGCCATTGTTACCATACCGATACTTACGGCTTCGCCGTGGGTAATGTCTTTGTAATTATAATATTTTTCAATGGCGTGACCGATGGTATGTCCGTAGTTTAGAAGCATACGCTCGCCTTTTTCGAAGAAGTCGTTTTCGGTAACGTCACGTTTTATTGAAACACATTCCTCAATCAATTCGTTGAGAAAATCCTTTGCATCCTCGTTCATAAGCCGGTCAAAAAGGGATTCCGACTTTATAACACCGTATTTTATAGCCTCACCCAGTCCGTCGTTGAAAACGCGCACAGGGAGGGTATTCAGGCACAAAGGGTCAATAATAACGGCCTTTGGTGCGTGGAAAGAACCTACAAGATTTTTTCCAAAGGGAAGGTCGCAACCGGTTTTTCCGCCTACCGATGAATCGATTTGCGAAAGCAGGGTAGTAGGGATACCAACATAAGCAATACCTCGCATATATATAGCGGAGGCAAAACCCGTAAGATCACCTGTAACACCGCCGCCCAAAGCTACGGCAAAATCCGAACGGGTGAGTCCTGCTTTGCAGAAAGCGCCTAAAATGTTCTCAACAGTTTTGAATGTTTTATTTTCTTCGCCTGCGGGAAACACAAAAGTTTCAACCGATATACCTTCCGATGCAATGGAAGTTTTTACGGTTTCAAGATACAAGGGTTCCACGTTGGAATCGGTAACTATAACGCAGTTGTTTCCCTTGACCGCTTTGCGTATTATACTGCTGCATTTATCAAGAATTCCGTTTTCAATTATAATATCGTACTGTCTCGGTGTTTTGACGTTTATGACAGACATAGACTTTGCTCCTTAATTTTTGCTATTCGTAACGGCTTTGACTGCATCGGATATACTGAAAAGTTTATCCGAAAGAGATTTGAACTGTTCGGGCGTGATGCTCTGCGCACCGTCGCAAAGTGCGTGAGGCGGGTCATTGTGGACCTCAATTATAAGTCCGTCAGCACCCGCTGCAACGGCGGCTAACGATAACGGTTCAATAAGCCACGGGATTCCCGATGCGTGCGAAGGGTCAACAACAACGGGCAGATGGGACAGTCTTTTAAAAATAGGAACTGCCGAAACGTCAAACGTATTTCTTGTGAAGGTTTCGTATGTTCTGATGCCTCGCTCACAGAGTATAACGTTCTCATTGCCGTTGCTCATAATGTATTCAGCACTCATGAGTGTTTCCTCGATGGTATTTGCAAGACCTCGTTTTAAAAGAATCGGCTTGTCGGTCTTGCCGAGCTCTTTGAGCAACTCGAAATTCTGCATATTTCTAGCACCGACCTGTATGATATCAACATCATCGAAGAATTCAATATGGTCAGCACTCATTATTTCGGTGACTATCGGCATTCCTGTCTTTTTCTTGGCTTCGGACAAAAGTTCCAGACCACCCTGGCGCAACCCCTGGAACGCATAGGGCGAAGTACGGGGCTTGAAAGCACCGCCACGAAGGAAATTGGCACCACTTTTCTTTACCGATTGAGCAATACCCGTAATCTGTTCTTTTGATTCAACCGAACATGGTCCGGCAATAAGCTGCAAACTGCCGCCACCGATCTCGTGGCCCGAAATGTTTATGACCGTGTCTTCGGGGTGGAACTTGCGGTTGGCTTTTTTATAGGGCTCCTGAACACGACGCACTGCTTCAACTATCGGGAAAGCGCTCACCGAGTCGACGTCGATAGCCTTGGTGTCGCCAACTAAGCCTAAAACAGTCGATTGTGCACCGACTGACGTATGTATATCGACATTGTATCTTTTACGAAGTATGTTGGAAAACTGCTCGGTTTGTTCAGCAGTTATACCGCTTTTTAAAATTACAATCATCTATTTAACCTTCTTCAAAAATTGCAAAGATTATTATCTTTTAATAATATACTATTATTAAAAATCTGTCAAGCAAGCAGACCATTAAAGCCTGCCTTTTTCCAATGCTTTCAAGATTCTCTCGACGACCTCTTTTGGCTCGCCTTCACCGTCTATACAAAAGTTGGAATGCTTTAAATAAAAAGGTTCTCTTTTTTGCAACAACTCTCTGATCGCCGCGTCTTTGTCTTCTCTTTGGAGCAGGGGACGGGTGGTGTCGCCTTTTAAACGTTGAAGGATAGTTTCAACGCTTGCTTTTATCCAAAACGAAACACCGGTTTTGTTGAGGTTTTCGGCGTTTTGTGAATTTAACATCATACCGCCGCCGGTGGCGATAACAAGTCCTTGTCTTTCTGCCAATTCCTTTGTTACCTCGGTTTCGACCGAACGAAAATAAGGCTCGCCTTTTTGAGCGAAAATATCGCTGACCGACATATTTTCTCTTTTTTCTATAAACTCATCAGTGTCAATGAATGTATAGCCAAGATTTTCTGCCAAATCCTTACCGACAGTGGTCTTGCCGCAACCCATAAATCCACACAGAACGATATTATTTTGCATAGAAAATACGCTCCATTTCTACATTTGCTTCGATAATGATTTTAGAAACTTCATCAGCCGAAAATTTTGCGTTATACCAAAATTCGTGAGCTTTGACAGCCTGCCAGACGAGCATCTCCATTCCGCCGACACACTTTAAGCCTAATGATTTTGCGAGTTTTAAAAGTTTTGTTTCGTTAGGGTTATAAACAGCGTCAAAAACCGCCGAGCATTTGGAAAGAACCGCCGTTCCTACTGCTGCGTTATCGGTGTTGGGATACATTCCCACAGGTGTTGCGTTTACGCAAAGGTTGAATCTGCCGGATATTTTATCGAGTGAGGTGACTTCCGCCTTGCCACCGTTAGCAGAAAGCCAGCTTTTTAGTTCATTTGCTTTTTCAATGGATGTGCTTCTTACTGCGATGGTCAAATGGCAACCGTTATCAGAAGCCTCGCGTGCCAAAGTTCTTGCCGCACCGCCTGCGCCTAAGATAAGAACGTCACCAGAAAGGGATACACCGTTAGCTTCCAAAGCTTTTGTGAATCCATAGGCATCGGTACTGCAACCGTATAGCTTACCGCCATCATTTCGAACACAGTTTACTGCATTGTACTTTTGGGCAGACTCGTCGATTCCCGACAGTAACGGTATAATCGCTTCTTTGTGTGGAATGGTTACATTAAAACCATCGAGGGAAGACAAGGTGTGGAAAATACTGTCAGACAATGAAGATGGATAGATATCGAGTGCGGAGTATTGAACGTCGATTCCTTTCAATGAAAACAGCTTTTTATGTATAAAAGGCGACATTGTATGACCTATCGGGTGGCCAATGACTGCGAAATTTCCGGTCATAAAGAAAACCTCTTTTCAAAAAAATTGGAAAATGGTATTGACAAATCCTTGATGCCAACATATTATTTTATTAAGCAAAGCGCAAATATCAAACTTTTCCATTTGATGCTTACCGCTTATTATAACATACATTTGTAAGTTAGTCTATAACTTATAGGGAGGAAATTTAAATGGTTTTTGAAAAAATCAGAGCAATTCTTTGTGAGCAGCTCGATCTTGATGAGGCAAATGTGACTATGGACTCTAACATTGCTGAGGATTTGGGTGCTGATAGCCTTGACGTAGTTGATCTTATCATGTCTATTGAAGACGAGTTTGATATAGAAGTTCCCGATGAGGAAATCGAAGGCATCAAGACCGTCGGTGATGTAGTAAACTATATTGAAAACGCAAAATAAAATGTAAATTTTCAAAGGTGCGGCAATTATCGGCCGCACCTTTTATTTTTTGTTAAAATTTAGGTTGAAATATTTGGATAGTTGAAGTATAATAATTGCAATAATGCAGTAGTGTTTTAATATAAATTTTAGAATACGGTGAAATAAATGGGAAAAGAAAAATTAGTTAAAGCAATAACCTCCATGGATGAAGATTTCGCTCAATGGTATACCGACGTTTGTTTGAAGTCGGAACTTATTGACTATACCAGCGTTAAAGGATGTATGGTTATACGTCCATACGGTTATGCTATTTGGGAAAATATACAGAGAATTCTTGATGGAATGTTTAAGGAAACAGGGCATGAGAATGTTTGTATGCCGATGTTTATTCCCGAGAGTCTTTTGCAGAAGGAAAAGGATCACGTTGAAGGGTTTGCACCCGAAGTCGCTTGGGTGACCCACGGCGGAAGTGAAAAGTTAGAGGAGCGTCTTTGCGTAAGACCTACTTCCGAAACGCTTTTCTGTGACCATTATAAGAATATTATTCAGTCATGGCGTGACCTGCCGAAATTGTATAACCAGTGGGTGTCGGTTGTCCGTTGGGAGAAAACCACCCGTCCTTTCTTGCGTTCGCGCGAGTTCTTGTGGCAGGAGGGACATACCATCCATGCTACCGCTGAGGAGGCAATGGAGGAAACCGTAAAGATGCTCAACGTGTATGCAGAGTTTTGCGAAAAGTATCTTTGCATTCCGGTTGTTAAGGGTGTTAAAACCCAGAAGGAAAGGTTTGCAGGTGCGGTTGACACCTATACTATTGAGGCTTTGATGCATGACGGCAAGGCTTTACAGAGTGGAACTTCTCACTATTTCGGTGACGGATTTGCCAAAGCTTTTGATATTCAGTACACTGATAAAGATAACAAATTGAGCTATCCTCATCAGACCTCTTGGGGAATGACTACCCGTCTTATCGGTGCGGTTATAATGACCCACGGTGACGACAACGGCTTGGTATTGCCTCCGGCTGTTGCTCCCAAACAGGTTGTGATTGTTCCTATTGCACAACATAAAGAAGGCGTTTTGGACAAGGCTGACGAAGTGTTTGTAAGACTTAAAAAGTCCTTCAGAGTTGGCTTGGACGCTAGTGAACAGTCGCCCGGTTGGAAGTTCTCTGAGTATGAGATGAAGGGTGTTCCCGTGCGTCTTGAATTAGGACCCAAGGATATCGAGAATAATCAGTGTGTTCTCGTTCGTCGTGATACAAGAGAAAAGTATTTTGTGTCGCTAGATGAACTTGAAGACAAGATCGCTTGGTTGCTCGACGATATCGCACGCAATATGTTAGAAACTGCCAAGGCTCGCAGAGAACAGATGACTTACGATGTCGAGAATCTTGATGAGATGAAAGAAACGGCTGATAGCAAACCCGGTTTTATCAGAGCGTTGTGGTGTGAGGAACGCGAATGTGAGGACAAGCTCAAAGAGGTTGCAGGAGTTTCTTCTCGTTGTATGCCGTTTGGAATGCAAGAAAATATAAACGGCAAATGCGTTTGCTGCGGCAAGCCTGCCAAGAAGCTTGTTTACTGGGGCAAAGCATACTAATTTTTGAAAAGAAGAGTTGTTATGAGACAGCAAATCAATTTAATTTTAACGATAATTATATGTCTTAGTTTTATGACAGTTGCCACTGTTACCGCTGTGGCGGCAGGCGACCCTGATTTTACTCCTGATGTATCTGAGAGCAGCGAAACTTCTGAGTCGTCAACCACGACTGATACTTCAAGTACCGACAGCAGTACAAACAGTATCGTGGACGGTGAAAGCAGCGTAAGCAGCGACAAAGATGAGGTATCGGACGGTACCGTCGGCGACGAAACAAGCGATTCAAGCGAAGGTACTGAAAGTTCGGACCAAAGTGACGTCGAAAGCGACGGGGAGGAGTCGAGCAAGCCTCACTATATTGCCACCGGTAGTGGCGAGAGCAAACACTTTGACTCACGTGTTGCGTCACAGGGAAAAACCTCGATAAACAAGGATGCCAACGTTAACAGCTATATTGGAAGTGTTGCTTTGGATACCGAATCGCATTTTAAAGGCGAGACAAAAAAGGCGATAACTTCCATTTACAAGGTTATCTGGATTCCTATCTTGTTGATTGTGATCTGCGTTGGAGCACTTGTCTATGTGAATGTGTTTGTTGCTAAAAAGTACAAAAAAACAAAACGTAAATCAAAACCTTAAACTGAAACCGCATCGGGTGAACGATGCGGTTTTTTGTGTTTTCGGGTCGAATTATATACATTATATATAATAGCCCAAATCAGACGATTTTTGTGTCAAAAAAAGTTGTATAAAAAATTTTCAAAAAATTGAAAAAAACACTTGAAATCTGTAATCACTTGTGTTAATATACTAAGGCACGTAATGTGCAGATATGCGTTGATGCGGGAGGTGGCCGACTTTAAAGTCGGGAAATTTCCGCGGAGTATGTCCGATTTTAAACCGGGCGACAAAAATTTGCGTTGTTCGCATTTAATTGCGACAAAAACGCCGAATGTCTGCCCCGGATCAGTTGTGACTCAAAATTTGGTTCATAGCGGTCCGGACTTTCTAATGGGTGCAAAAGAAACACGCGGCACTATGTAAGAAATACAGACAATAAGCGTTGCCCGCCAACTAATTTAAGGAGGCGAAAGTCACAATGGCAGTAAAGGAAAAAATCAGAATCAGACTGAAGAGCTACGATCATGCTCTCGTTGATCAGGCATCGGAGAAGATCATCGAAACTGCAAAGCGCACCGGCGCTCGTGTTTCAGGTCCTGTTCCGCTCCCGACCGAGAAGGAAGTAGTTACCATCTTGCGTGCTGTACACAAGTACAAGGACAGCCGTGAGCAGTTTGAAAGCAGAACCCACAAAAGGCTTATCGACGTTCTCAGACCTTCCAACAAAACTGTTGAAGCTCTGATGGGTCTTGAGCTCCCCGCCGGCGTTGAGATTGAGATTAAGCTCTAATCTTAAAGCGGCAGGTCATGTTGGCAGAAATGTCAACCAATAACCAAACAGGAGGAAAATACAATGCAAAAAGGTATCGTAGGCAAAAAGCTTGGTATGACACAGCTTTTTGACGCAAACGGTAACGTTGTTCCCGTAACAGTTATCGAGGCAGGCCCTTGCGCCATCAGCCAGAAGAAAACTGTTGAAAACGACGGTTACGATGCAGTTCAGGTTGGCTTCGGCGATTTGAAAGCTGCAAAGGTAAACAAACCCATGAAGGGTCACTTCGGTAAAGCAGACGTTGCTCCGAAGAAGGTTCTCCGCGAGTTCCGTTTCGATGATTGCTCTGCTTACAATGTAGGCGACATCATCAAGGCAGACGCTTTCGCAGAGGGCGACAAGGTAGACGTTAGAGGCACCAGCAAAGGTAAGGGCTACGCAGGCGTAATTAAGCGCTGGAACTTCTCCAGACTTAAAGAGTCACACGGTACAGGTCCTGTTCACCGTCACGGCGGTTCTTTGGGTGTTATCGACCCTGCCAGAGTTTTCAAAAACCACAAGATGGCCGGTCACCTCGGTGCAGAGCGTGTAACCGTTCAGAATCTTGAAATCGTCAAGGTTGACGCAGAGAACAATATCATTGCTGTTAAGGGCGCCGTTCCCGGTCCCAAGGGCGCAATCGTAGTTGTTTTCGATAGCGTTAAAGCTTAAGGAAGGAGTGAAGGAAAATGCCAGTTGTTGCAGTATTGGATATGGCAGGCAAGAAGGTTGCTGACTTGGAACTCTCTAATGCAGTTTTCGGTGTAGAACCTAATGCAGCCGTTATGCACGCCGCTGTTGTAAATTACCTCGCTAATCAGCGTCAGGGCACACAGTCGACATTGACCCGCTCCGAAGTTTCCGGCGGCGGACGCAAACCCTGGAGACAGAAGGGTACCGGTCACGCAAGACAGGGTTCAACCCGTTCACCCCAGTGGACACACGGTGGTATTGCTCTTGGACCTAAGCCCAGAGATTACTACTACTCAATTAACAAGAAGGAAAGACAGCTTGCTCTTAAATCTGCTCTTTCTGACAAGGTTCTCACTGAGTCCCTTATCGTTCTTGACAGCCTTACTCTTGAAGGCTACAAGACCAAGACAGTTGTTGACTGCTTGAAGGCTATCGGTGCAGCAAAGAAAACTCTTATCGTTTTGGCATCTAACGATGCTTACGCTGTAAAGAGTGCTGCTAATATCCCCGGTGTCAAGACAGCTCAGGTTAACACCATCAACACCTATGACATCATCAACGCAGATACTTTGGTACTCGTTAAGGATGCAGCTAAGAAGATCGAGGAGGTATACGCATAATGAAAGCAGCTCAGGATATCATTATTGCTCCGGTTATCACCGAGCAGAGCATGACCGGCTTCGCTGACAAGAAATATACCTTCAAAGTAGCTTGCGATGCAACTAAGATCGACATCGCTCGTGCTATCGAAGAGCTTTTCGGCGTTAAGGTTGAGAAGGTTAACACCATGAACGTTAGCGGACATACTCGCCGTATGGGTCGCTACGAGGGCAAGACTGCTTCTTGGAAGAAGGCAATCGTAACCCTTAAAAAGGATTCTAAGACCATCGAATTCTTCGACGGTTTGATGTAAGCCTTAAAGAAACGATAAAGGCAATGTATGGAGCGTAAAGCTCCGCTAAGCCAAAACAGGAGAGTGAAACTTAAAATGGCAATTAAGCATTACAAGCCCACATCCAACGGACGCCGCGGTATGACCGTTATGGATTATTCCGAGCTTTCCAAGGTTGCTCCCGAAAAGAGCTTGTTGGGCGTAATTAAAAAGCACGCCGGTA
>JAZRMK010000071.1:0-4276 GCA_045647525.1 Acutalibacteraceae bacterium | reverse complement strand
CACCACCACTCCTTTGTCAACACTTTTTTTCAAGTTTTTTGAAAAATTTTTAAAACACCTAAAAACCGCACTGTTATGCGGTTTTTGGCACATTTTGTCGTCCGAGTTTTTACTCTATTTAGCCACACAGCGTCTTGTGTTTGGTCTTTTTACACGACCACATTATGTTGTGCTTTTTGAAGTTTTCAACAAGTTGTTGTTGAAATTGCGAAACTAATAATATATAATGTATATGTGTATGCCGTAAAAAGATTTTCTTACAACAGGTACTTGTATACATTATATATATTACTTACTGAAAAGAGTTGTTATTGATGGATTATTCCTTTTCTTCAAGCGTTGCAGGTTTAAAACCCTCAGCAATAAGAGAGATTTTGAAATTTACTTCTGTGCCGGGATATATCCCTTTTGCCGCAGGCAACCCCGCACCCGAAGCATTGCCGACCGATGCCGTCGCCGAAATTACCGCAGATATTATGAGGCAGAACCCCATCGCAGCATTGCAATACTCGGTTACCGAGGGTTATACTCCGTTGCGCGACTACTTAAAAAAATATATGAAAGAAAAACACAATGTTGGAACCGACTGCGACGAGCTTATTATCACATCGGGCGCACAACAGGTTATGAACCTTACCGCCATGGTTCTTTGCAACACCGGTGATACCGTCATTTGCGAGAATCCGAGTTTTATCGGTTCGCTCAACGCGTTCCGTTCTTTCGGTCTGAACCTCGTCGGTGTCGATATGGAATCCGACGGTATGAACATCGAGAAATTGGAAGAGGCTTTAAAAAACAACCCAAAAGCAAAATTCATCTACACGATCCCGACCTTCCAGAATCCGTCGGGTGTATGTATGAGTCTTGAAAAGAGAAAAGCGGTTTACGAACTCGCAAAAAAATACAATATCGTTATTTTAGAGGACAACCCTTACAGCGACACTCGTTTCGCAGGCGAAGAGTTGCCTACCATCAAGAGCTTCGACACAGAAGGTCTTGTTATTTATGCCGGCACCTTCTCGAAGGTTATTTCGCCCGGACTTCGTGTGGGTTACGCGATAGCTCCTAAGGAAATCATTTCGAAAATGGTAGTCTGCAAGCAGACGAGTGACGTTCACACAAGCATTTTGAGCCAGATGGTCTGCCATAAATTTATGACAGAGTACGACTATGAAGGACATCTTGACAAAAATCGCGAAATCTACCGCAAAAAGTGTCAGCTTATGACCGACCTGCTTGACAAGCATCTCGGAAGCAAGGTTTCTTACATAAAGCCCGAAGGCGGTCTGTTTATTTGGGTGAAGCTGCCTGATTATGTAGATATGACCGCGTTCTGCACAAAAGCGGTTGAGAACAAGGTCGCTACTGTTCCCGGCACCGCCTTTACTGCTAACCAGTCGGATATCAGCCACTGTTTCAGAATCAACTACTCAACCCCTACCGACGAACAGATAATCAAAGGTATGGAGATTTTGGGTCAGGTTGCAGCCGAGTTTATTAAGTAATTTACATTATATATAGGTTTTAAATTTAGGAGAAACACAATGGAAAACAACACCACCCCTAAAAAAAGAGCATTAAGTTTTATTCAGTCAAGCGGTATGTTCACCCTTGGCAACTACCTTGGTGCCGTTAAGAACTGGAACAATATGCAGGAAGAGTTTGACTGTATTTTCGGCATTGCCGACCTGCACGCTATCACCGTAAGGCAAGAACCTGCCGAACTCAGAAAACAGATCTACGGTGCTGCCGCTATGCTGTTGAGTACCGGTCTTGACCCGCAGAAGAGTCTTATCTTTATGCAATCGCAGGTTGCTGCACACTCGCAGCTCTCGTGGTTGCTCAACTGCTATACACAGTTCGGTGAGTTGGCGAGAATGACTCAGTTTAAGAATAAATCGCAAAAACACGCAGACAACGTCAACGCAGGACTTTTCACCTATCCCGTTTTGATGGCTGCCGATATTTTGCTTTATAAACCCGACCTCGTTCCCGTTGGTGCCGACCAGAAGCAGCATTTGGAGATAACCCGTGATATCGCCAAGCGTTTCAACGGTATTTACGGCGATGTTTTCACCATTCCGGAGCCTTACATCGCACCAATTGGCGCCAAGGTCATGTCCTTGCAGGACCCCGAGAAGAAGATGTCGAAATCGGACGAAAACGAGAACGCAAAGGTTCTGCTGACCGATTCTCCCGACGCAATCATGCGTAAATTCAAACGCGCAGTCACCGACTCCGAAGCAAGAGTTTGTGTTGGCGAAAACAAACACGGCATCAACAACCTTATCGAGATTTACTCCTGTATTACAGGTAAAACGGCGGATGAAATAACAGCTGAATTCGAAGGCAAAGGCTACGGCGACTTTAAGTTGGCTGTCGGCGAGGCTGTTGTTGAAGAGCTCCGTCCTATTCAGGAAAAATATAATATGTATATTTCCGACAAAGCACAGCCCGAAGCCATTTACAAAGAGGGCGCCGAAAAAGCATCCTTTGTCGCCCGCAAAACCCTTTCTAAAGTCATGAAAAAAATAGGTTATGTTTTATAATTCAAAGGAGATTTAATCTATGAGGCAGACTAAATCCGTTTTTTCTTTAATTTTAGCGTTAGTTTTATGTGTCACATTTATTTCAGGTTGCGGTAAGGCAAACAATTCGGCAGAACAGGCAAAAAAAGATAGTGTTGTTGTTCCCAAACTTGTCGGTCTCAATTATATAACCGTCACCGAATCCGACGAGTACTCCGATTACACTTTTGATATCATTTATGAAGAAAGCGACTCTATCGCTAAGGATATAATAATTTCGCAAAGCCTCCCCGCAGGACGAAAAATAAAGCCCAGTCAGACAATCAGGTTGACTGTAAGTTTGGGTTACACAGGAATAAAAGTTCCCCAGCTCACCGATATGAACTCAGTCGATGCCCAAAACGCCCTTAAAGAAGCAGGTTTGGAATTTTCTGTTTTTTACGAGGCTCATGATTCGGTAAAAAAAGACGTTGTCTTTGCAACCTTCCCCGAGAAAGACACCTTCGTTGCAGAGAAAGAGGTTGTAACACTCTATGTCAGCGCAGGCAAAAAGAACACTTATTTAACCGAAACCGAGAAGAGCAAACTCAACCTTGTAAATATGAACGTAACCGATGCAAAGAAGCTGCTTAGCAGTTTTTATTTAAACGCAAAACTCAACTATCAGAACAGTGACCTTCCCAAAGGAACGGTTGTTAAAGCAACCCTTCCTCTAAAAAAGCTGGCCAAAGGTGATTCGGTTTCATTAACAATAAGCACAGGAAACAGCGACGGTATGGCAAAAAGCGTTACCGTTCCTTCATTATCAGGAATCGGTGTTGATGAAGTTGCTTTGATACTCACAAACCTCGGCCTCAGTCACTCAGTAATTTACCAGCAAAGTTCAACTGTGGAAAGTGGATATATAATTTCAACCTCGCCTTCCGCAACCGAGCAAGTTTCTGTAGGAACTGAAATTATACTTTTTGTAAGCAAAGGAATCGAATAAAAAAACAACTCGTAGGAGGTGCCGCTTATGTTAGACCGCTTTGTCGGAAATTATGACCTTAAATCTACCGTCAAAAGTGCCGTCAAAAGCGGCAGATTTCCTCACGCTTTTATAATCGAAGGTGAGCAAGGCTCAGGCCGCTACACCTTTGCAAAAATGCTGGCGTCTGCCGCCATCTGCCAGAGTGATGAAGCACCTTGCGGAAAATGCAGAGCTTGCACTTTAACCGAAAACGAAGGCCATTGTGACGTTTTGACCTATGCGCCTGATGGTGCAACCTTTAAAATCGACACAGTTCGACACATTCGCGAAAACGCCTTCATCTACCCGTTGGAAGCCAAGCGCAAGGTCAACATTTTGCGCGATGCCGACAAAATGAATGAACAGGCACAAAACGCCCTTTTAAAAATCTTGGAAGAACCGCCTGAATTTATGGTTTTTATTCTTCTTTGCCGCAACGCTTCGAGCCTTCTTTCAACAGTTCGTTCACGTTGTGTCACCCTTTCAGTTAAAGCACCCGAATACGACGATGCATTTGATTTTATAAAACTAAAATCAGGCTTTGCCGACGAAGACATAAAAAAGGCACTGGAAAATTCGCACAACAACATCGGCGCTGCTTTGAAAGAATTGCAGGGCAACACCGACAAGTCTGTATTGGCGGCAAAAGACTTTTTAAAAGCACTGCTTTCACGCGATAGATTGTCAGCGGCAAAAATTGTCTACTCTTTGGAAAAGGACCGAATGCTGTTTTTATCGT
>JAZRMK010000070.1:0-18905 GCA_045647525.1 Acutalibacteraceae bacterium | reverse complement strand
TGTGTATTTGTATATTGTTAACGGTTAGTTAACATAGTAAGAGTGTAAAAATGCTATAATGTCGAAAGCGTTATAAGTTTGGAGGAAAACGTATGATAGAAGTTAAGGGCTTGTCAAAAAGATACGGCTCGCACGTGGCGGTTGATAACGTCAGTTTTACCGTTAATGACGGTGAAATTTTAGGCTTTTTGGGCCCCAACGGCGCAGGTAAGAGTACCACAATGAATATTGTTACGGGATATCTTTCTGCAACCGCTGGCTCGGTTTCTATTGACGGATATGATATTTTGGAAAGTCCTAACGAGGCTAAAATGAGAATCGGTTATTTGCCCGAAATACCGCCTCTGTATCCCGATATGACGGTTATGGAGTATCTGAATTTTATATATGGACTTAAAAAGTGCAAATTCCCCAAAGCACCTCACTTGCAGGAAATTTGCCGTTTGGTAAAGATCGATAATGTGTCAAACCGTCTTATAAAAAACCTTTCAAAAGGTTATAAACAGCGTGTCGGTATTGCTCAGGCACTTATCGGCAACCCCGATGTTCTTATTCTGGACGAGCCTACCGTTGGTCTTGACCCCAAGCAGATTATCGAAATCCGTTCACTTATTACAGAACTTGGCAAAAATCATACAGTTATTCTCAGCTCGCATATTTTGACCGAAATTCAAGCGGTTTGCGAGCGAATCATTGTTATCAATAACGGTCGTCTTGTGGCTGATGACACCCCCGAAAATCTTTCGAAAACACTTTCAAGTGACCATACACTGACATTCCGTGTTGCAGGTCCTAAGACCGAGGTTTTGAAACTCATTTCGACCGTAAAGGGCGTAAAGAGTGTTACTTGTGTAGGTCAACGTGAGCAGGGGTCAAACGATTTCCTTGTAGAGCCAGACGGCACCACCGATATTCGCCATGCGGTGTTTACCCGACTTGCTGACCGTAAATGGCCGTTGCTTATGGCTAAGAGCAACGAAATGTCGCTTGAACAGATATTCCTGCGTCTTACCGATATGACAAAAGAGGAGCAGGAAAGAGCATTTAATGCAAAGAAAGGAGATAGAAAATAATGGGTGCAATTTTCAAAAGAGAATTTAAAGCATTTTTCATTTCTCCTATGGGTTACATATTTTTAGGCATTATGGCATTTTTCCAAGGTTTAGGATTTTCGAGTGTATATGTCAGCGGCTCGACCGATATAGGCCTTGTTTTTGAAAATATGCTCACCTTTGTTTTCGTTCTAATCCCTGTTCTTACAATGAGAACCATGAGCGAAGACCGCAAGCAGAAGGTTGACCAGGTGTTGCTGACCTCTCCCGTAAGCCTTTATTCTATCGTCCTCGGCAAGTTCTTTGCCACGCTTTCGATTTTTATGCTCAGCTATTCGTTGACCGTTGTCTTTGAAATTATAATTGCTTTCCAGAACGTTACAGTTAACCTTTTGGAGTATATCGGCAATATTTTGGGCACGGCTCTTATCGGCTCGGCTTTGATTGCTCTTGGTATTTTCATTTCATCTCTTACTGAGAGCCAGTTGGTTTCTGCTGTTTGCAGTTTTACCGCAACAATGTTTATTTATATGTTGGATTTACTTGCAGCATTGGTAAACAAAACGAAGTTCACGGATTTTATTGACGCAATTTCATTTATAGGCCGTTACAACACATTTACCGAAGGAATCATCGATTACTCCAACATAGTTTACTTTATTATGTTCGGTGCAGTATTTATTTTCCTTACCGTACGTGTGCTTGATAAACGACGTTATTCTTAAAAAAGGAGGAACCGATAATGAAAGAATTTTTAAACAAGATCCGTTCCGCCTTTGTTAAGCTTTTGAAAACTGTTAAAAGCGCTTTTGGCAAGGTTGCCGTCAGAAGACACGTTTATTCAATTGTTCTTACCGTTATTTTCATTTCGGCGGCAGTATTGCTGACTGCACTTTCTATCGTTTTGTCGGCGCGTTTCCCACTTCAACTCGACCTCACACTTGACAGGGTATATTCCGTCACCGAAAATAATGTTGATTTCCTTAAAAGCATTGAACGCAAAGTAAAGATATATATTTGTATGCCCGAAGAACTCTATTCGGGTGAAAACAATTCTACATACGATATGTCGTACTATTCTGCAACCGGAAAGTTTGTTGACTATAATTCTGAAAATGCGGCATATTTCAAGCAGACCGTAAAGTTGCTCAATAACTATCCCCGTTATAACAACAATATAACTGTTGAATATCTTGATATGGACGACCCCAGTTCTAACACAATAACCGATAATTATGATGTTTACGGCTGGGAAAGATACGACATTTTGGTTGAGAGCACCTTTGTTCTTGACGGCAAAGAGGTTACCCGTCGTACAGTAGTTCCGTTTGAGGATATTTATACCCTGACCGATACATCCGGTCAGGCTGAACAGATGGCCGAATACTATTTCGGCGGTCAGATTGGTTGTTATGCTCTCTATGGTCAAGGCTATGGCTATATGATTAGCGAAAACAATCTGGAACAGGCTTTGTCCTCGGCGATTTATAAAGTCACTTCGGATTCTACCCCCGTCTTCCTTGTGCCCAAGACATATTGCAACACCGAGGTTATCGAGAAAAGCCTCGAAAATATGTTGCTTTCCAACAACTATCAGATAGAGTATGTTGACGGACTTTTGGAAAACATTCTTTCCAAGGAAAATCATGCAAAATATGACGGTATTATTATGGCCGACTGCACCAGTGATATCAGCAGCAGTGATAGTGATTTACTTGAAGAGTTCCTCGACAACGATGGCAAAAAAGGTAAAGCATTTGTGTTCTTTGCCGGCATTAACACCTACACTAACTGTGAAGAACTTGTTAAGTTCTTGAACGATTGGAACATTGGTATCGAAAGCGGTATTCTTTATGAAACCAATACGAAAATGCACTTGGCAAACGACCCGACTTCAATGTTACTCGGCAATAGAGGAACAGATTATACTCCGAACGCAAACAAGATAAATGACGCTTATTACGCGGGCACAAACCTTGTGCCGATGTATGACCTCGCACCCGGAGTGACAAGCACTTATGTTCGCGAGGCAACCGTATTTATGAGCACATATACCAACACGGTAACAGTTATGCCCGCCGACAAGAGCGTTTCCTCCTGGAAGCCCGACTCAAAGGCAGAGGTCGACGTTTATGCAACCGGTATTATTACCGAAGACGTCAATGTAATTGACAACAAGTTTATGACCAGTTATGTTGTTGCGTTTGCATCTTCAAATATCATTGATGCAGGCAATTCAAACAGTAGCCACTGGAATGCATCGGCAGTATCCAATATGGTGCTTACGCTTGATATATTTAATTCGGCTGTCGGCATTGCTGATGCGCCTTACACCTTTGTACCTAAGGTTATTTCTGATAATCATTACGTGCCAAGTCAGGCGAGCGCTGTTGCAATGAGATGGATATTTATGGCTGCAATTCCCGTAACACTTATTGTAGGCGGTATTGTTGTTTGGGTAAGAAGACGCACAAGGTAACTTTTAAATTCAATCAAGTATGTTCCGAAGTTTAAAGGAGACATGATAAATGTCAGAAAACACCCCCAATAAAAATGATTTAACCGAAGAGGTTAAGGAGCAGTCAGCCCCAGAGCCTTTTCAGTCAACGATATTCACAAAGCATGTTTATGAGGAAAAGAAAAAAAGAAGATTTAACGGGGACATAAAGAGGATCGTCATTTGTGCAATGGCAATTGTCGCTTGTGTGTCCATAGTCGCCTCGATTCTGCTTATAATAAAATTAGTGCCGAACAATGTCGGCACAACATCTTCAACTACTATGTCTGCACCGACCGAATCTTCGGGTGGTACAATCAACTCGGTTGACAGTTCGGATGGTCTTGAAAACGTCAAGTCGTTCTCGGTCAACAATATGAGTGCTTCGTACACCTTTATTCCGCATCGTGAAAATTTCGGTGAAAAAGTTGTAACAACCTGGCAGATACAGGGCGTTGACAAGAGCCTCACTGTTTCCGATTCAATAGCAAGCTTTATCAAAAACTGCCTTAATATTAAGTATATAAAGGCTATGGAAAACACATTTGATTCGCCCGAGGAGTACTATGCGTACTACGGACTTTCCGACAGTGAAGCAACACGCGGAGTCGTTGTCCAGTATGAAGACGGCACCGAGAAGATCATTCTTGTGGGCTCTGAAACGCCGACCAATGATGGACATTATGTGACTGTCACGGGTGATTCAAAGGTTTATATCGTAAGCAACGATATTATTGATTATTACGACTATACACCTATTGAGTTCGCCAACAAGACGATTTTGACGGCAATGAAAAAGTCTTCTGCCAACTCCAAATATTATAACGAGTCAGATGAGATCAGCGCATACGATTACATTACCATCTCGGGTTCGATTTTTGGAAACAAGCCCGTTCGCTTCGAGATGAGCAACTCGGCATCAAAGGAATATATGCCTTATCAGATGACCGCGCCATACAATCGCCCTGCCGACAGTGAGTTTATCAGTAAAATCCTCGCCTTTGCGCAGGACGGTATGCGAGCTAATGCGGTTTTGGGTTATGTTGCCACTGAACAAAACAAGAAGGATTTGGGACTTGATAAGCCCAAGTGCGTTATCGAGTGCAAAATTGGCGAATATAAATTCAAGGTTATAATCGGTGGATTTTACCGTGAGGATTCGACCGAACTTTGTATGATGATAGAGGGCAAAACCCAGATTTTCAGCATTTCGGCCGCGGCGCTTGAATTCATAAGTGAAGATTATGCCGATATGCTTAGCACTGACATTGTTATGGAGAACATATACAACATCGAGTCGGTTGAATTTACCGATTCTACCGGCAAGCATACCTTCAACATCACCCACACACCCATCAGCGGTGATGAGGATATGTATAACACCGATGTCAAGTATAAGGGTCAGTTGACCAATACAAATCACTTCAAGTATCTTTATCAGAGAGTGCTGTTCCTTACAATGCACGAGTTTGTTTTTGATGCAGACAAATCGGAAACGGTCTTGAAGGTAGTGTTCAAGCACATTGATGATGCTCCTGATACAACGCTGGAAATAACAAAAATTCCTAACGAGAGCCGCCGTTATTACGTATGGGTAAACGGTGAGGTCTTGGGCGAAGTGTTAAAGTCACCGGTAGAGGATATAATTGAAAACCTTGCAAAATATGTTGCAGGACAAGAGGTTACTGCACCGTAACAAGAAAAATTCCAAACGTTATATACAACACAAAAAGCACCCCTGATACAAACGGTATCAGGGGTGCTTTGAATTTTGATGGCTATTTCTTTTTAAAACGAGTTAACCTTAGTGCGTTGAGGACAACGCATACCGAACTGCAACTCATAGCAGCCGCGGCTATCATTGGGTTGAGGGTTATTCCTATAAACGACAACGCTCCTGCTGCTACGGGAATACCAAGCGTATTGTAGAAAAATGCCCAAAAAAGACTAAGCTTGATGTTTCGTATTACCGCATCGCCCAGACGGAAAGCCGTAACGGCTTCGTTAAGACTGCTGCCGGATAAAACAATGTCTGCGGCTTCAATGGCAATATCGGTACCTGCACCTATGGCAATACCGATGTCGGCGGTGCAAAGGGCTGGAGCATCGTTTATTCCGTCTCCGACCATAGCAACGCAGTGTCCGGATTCCTGCAATTCTTTTATAAACCCGTTTTTGTCCTGCGGTAAAACGTTGGCGCGATATTCGTCGACTCTAACGTTTTCTGCAACACTTCTTGCGGCACTGTCGCTGTCACCTGTCAGCATAACAACGCGCTTGCCCATAGCCTTCATTTTCGCGACACTTTCAACACTGTCGGGTTTAATCTTATCTTTTACACCGATAACGCCCAAAGCTTTGCCGTCAAGGCTAAAAAGCAACAGGGTCGCACCGTCGTTTTGAATCTCTGATATTGCCGATTCAAATGATGAAAAGTCGATGTTGTTTTCGGTCATAAATTTAAGGCTTCCGCCCAGTGCGGTTTTGCCGTTTATTGTGCCTTTAATGCCAAGACCTGCAAAGTTTTCAAAACCATCAACCGATAACGGTTCAATGCCTGCATCTTCGGCATATCGGCAGACCGCAGTGGCTAATGGATGGCTTGAATTCTTTTCCATTGTCACCGCTAATTGCAAAACGTCACCGAAAACATAAGAGACGGTAGGCTTTCCCTCGGTGACAGTGCCCGTTTTGTCGAGCACAACCGTATCAACCTTGTGCGAGGTTTCGAGTACAGCTGCCGATTTTACTAAAATGCCGTTTTTAGCACCTGCTCCTATACCTGCCATAATTGCGGCAGGTGTTGCAAGACCTAATGCACACGGGCAGGAGATGACAAGCACCGATATACCTGCATCTAAGGCAAAGGAAAATTCTCTGTTGAGAATCAACCATACGGCCACGGTCAGCATAGCAATGCCGATAACCGCAGGTACGAAGTAGAGACTGACCTTGTCGGCAAGACGCGAGATGGGAGCAGCCGAACCGCCTGCCTCTTCAACGAGATGAATAATTTTGGCGATAGTTGTATCCTCACCGACTTTTTGCGCTTTGTATATAATCCTACCGGTAAGATTTTGCGTAGCACCCGTAACCTTGTCGCCTTCGGCTATCTCTACGGGTATGCTTTCACCCGTGATCGCGCTTGAATCTATCGATGAACTTCCCTCTATCACAACACCGTCTACCGCAATTGTATCACCCGGACGTGCGACAAGTAGATCGCCGACTTTTACCGATGTGACCTTGACGGTCTGCTCGGTGCTGTCCGGATTTAACAAAATTGCAGTTTTTGGCGCCAATTTCATAAGGCTCTCAACCGCAGCTCCTGTTTTTCGCTTCCCTCTTGCCTCTAAAAATTTGCCAAGAGTAATCAGCGTCAGTATCATAGCTGCCGACTCAAAGTAAAGGTGTTCTCCGTGCAGGTCAATATTGGCAATATCAAGTCGGTTTAGTACGTGTATTATCAGAATGTAAAGACTGTATAAAAAGGATGCAGACGAGCCCAAGGCTATCAATGAATCCATATTCGGAGACAACTTTACGAGGTTTTTAAAGCCTCTTTTAAAGTAGTCGAAGTTCAAAATGATAATTGGCACGGTAATTACAAGTTGTGTTACCGCCATAACGATAGGGTCTAAGAAAACTTGCGGAATATAATATCCGAACATGTGCTGCATCGAGAAAAACATCAATACAAAAAGTAGCACAAATGATGTTATAAGTCGGGTAAATATAATTTTCAATGTTGCAGCATCTTTGTTTGTGGCAGAGTTTTTATAAACGTATTCTCCGGCAATATAACCTGCATCACTTACTGCTTGACAGATGGAATCAAAACTTTGTTTGTCAGGATCATATTCGACCGTCATTGAGTTGGCAATAAGGTTTACATCGGCTGCGGTAACGCCATCAAGTTCTGATACTGCCTTTTGAACACGCGCAGAACAGGCGGCGCAGAACATACCCGAAACACTGAAACGTTGTTTCAAATCAGTGGCTCCTTTCAAGAGTTGTCATTTTGTTTGGAGGTTGATTTTTTGCGTTTTACAGCAATAATAACCGCAACAGAAGCGATCATTACAGTGAGAACTGCGACAACGATAACTGCTGTAACAATGCCGCTTATCGGGGTTTTGCCCTGATAATTTTCGTCAACCGTGACGGACAATTTTCCACCCTTTTGACTTAAAGTGTAGTATTTTGAACGACTTAAAACGTTGGAGCGTTCGTCGACCTGAGCGACGCTGATGTGCTCGTCAAAATTAAGTTCTACGTTGCGTATTTCAAGAGTGTTACTGTCAACATACGCGGTTTCCAATTTTTTGTTCTCAACACAAACCGTGCTAAACGGTGTGAAGTTTTCTCCACTTATTCTAAACGAACCGTTGAATTCTTCCACGTTGGTGATAACGGGCTGCTTTATACCCAGTTCAAGCTCGGTAGCCTTGTAGGATACAGAGTCATTTTTGTGGGCGTAGTTTTCACCATAGAGCATATCATAGAGCATAATGTTGGTCCATTCGCCGTACTCACTATGCGAGCTGAAATTCTGGTGGAGCTTGGTCATCACTCCGTTATCACAGCCTATTTCACCCAAAACTTCGGCAGCAAGCCTGAATGAGTCAAGATCTTTGCTCTCGGAATCAAGTCCGAAGTTGTCCCAGATGATATACTCGGTTTCGTAGATTCCGCCGTCAAGTTGGGCATAACTGTAATCAAAACTCGGCAGATGGTCACCGAAAAGAACTACAACGGTCTTTTCATTACGTGCCTCGATTTCGGCCAACAGTTCCGAAATAAATTTATCGGTTTCGTAAAGCTGGTTGACGTAGTATTCAAACGATGCGGCAACGGTCGGGTTGGTGCAAAATCCTTCGGCATCAATCAAAAGGTCGTCGGCAGAGTCGGAAGGATATGCGCCGTGCCCTTGAACAGATATGGTGTAAACGAAGTCGGCACCTTTGCTCGAATCCAAAGCGTCTATAACACAGTCGGTCAATACGCTGTCCTTTGCCCAACCGTTTTGACCGTATTTTACATTTGACATATATTCAATGGATGTAAAAGTGTCAAAACCCAAATGTGAGAAGGCGCGGTCGCGCGAGTAAAAGTTGGCGGAATTGTTGTGGATCGCGTGGCTCTTGTAGCCAAGGCTTGCGAGATTATAGCATATACTTTCGGTTGTTCCGTTCTTCAACACGGTGTTGTAAGGATATTCGCCGACGCCGAAATATTCAAGGGACATTCCAGTCAAAACTTCGAACTCGGTATTGGCGGTTCCCGCACCGAAAACAGGAACGGTCAATTTTCCTGACGAACACTCTTCTAAAAGTTTGGAGTAGGTGGGAATGGGGTCTTCTGAAAACGTTACATTCTGCAAACGGTGAACATCAAAAAACGATTCCAACTGAACAAAGATGACGTTGGGTTGCCCGTCGTTTTTAAAATAATTTTTGGCATCGTTAACTTCGGTGTTATTGGTTGCAGCGGTATCAAGATTGGACACAATGTTTTCAACCGTTGCCTGACTGTACTGTTGTGGCTTATACACGCCAACATCAAACATACTGCAAAGGAAGCAGTAGTTGAAACCGTAGTTTTTATAGGCGGTGGTGAGGTCTTTGACGTGATTCGACATAAGAAGACCTTTTGACCTTAACGGGAAGAGAGAGCCCAAAAGCACTAAAATACATATACCCGAAAAAATGCCGTTTTTCAGGTAGTTGACCTTGTTTTTAGGACACTTTATGAAAAAGAACACAAAAGCAGTCAAAAGTGCCAAAATCAACGCAATTATCAAAAATATTTCAAAAGCATTAAGGTAAACTCGCAAAATAGTCCATTTTACAACAAAAAGGTCGGGCCACTTCAAAGGTGCTGTGCGGTCGGCAACAACAAGGCAATTTGCAATAGCAAATCCCAAGATGATGGTTCCTATTACCGTCAGTGCAAAATAGCGCTTTTTGAAAAGCAGTGAAAATGACAGCAGAGTTATGACGATCAATACATTGTAAAGAAATGCTATCGGATTTTCAATTATATGCATAGCACTTGCCTTAACCGAGTGGCGTCCCAACGCTTCGCCGACAAAGTTGAGTAAAAAGCCGCAAATTATGATTATAAGATACGGGTTCTTATGCAAAAATAAAAATGCTTTTTTCAGACCGCGTCCAACCGACCGCGACATTTCAAGCAACGTTTCTTTAATCTTCATTTTAAAACCTCTTTTAATTTAGAGTTTTATATTCAGCAACAATTATACCACATATTACCGAAATTTTCAATGAATGAATTGTAACATTATAATGTAAGCACAGGCAATAATTAAATTTCAAAAAAATCGTATTAAAACCTTTAAATTTCATTATCGCAGTGATATAATATAAAGAATAAATGTATATTTATAAATTTCATTTAATGAAATTTTACGATAAGGAGTATTTTTATGTCGATTATCCACGAAAGGTTATTGCCTCAGCCCGAAGAGATAAAAGAACAGCTGCCGGTTCCTGAAAGTGTTAATCAGGCAAAGCAAAAAAGAGATGAGGAAATAGCAAAGATATTTAAAGGTGAAGATGATCGTATGTTATTGATTATCGGCCCTTGCTCTGCCGATTCAGAGGAGCCGGTTATCGAATACATTCACCGCCTTGCCAAGTTGCAGGAAAAGGTCAAGGACAAGCTCCTTTTTATACCGAGAATTTATACAAACAAGCCCCGAACTACCGGTGACGGATATAAGGGAATGGTGCATCAACCTAACCCCAACGAAAAGCCGGATATGTTAAAAGGCTTGCTTGCCATTCGTCATCTTCATATAAGGGCCATGTCTGAAACAGGTCTCAGTTCAGCTGACGAGATGCTTTATCCCGAAAACTATGCCTATTTATCGGATGTTTTGTCCTATATTGCTGTCGGCGCACGCTCGGTCGAGAATCAGCAGCATCGACTCGTTGCCAGCAGTATTGATATGCCCGTGGGTATGAAGAACCCCACAAGCGGCGACTTTTCTGTTATGTTGAACTCTATTACCGCAGCCCAGCATCCGCAGACCTTTATTTTCAGAGGTTGGGAAGCCACGACCGACGGCAACCCCTTGTGCCATGCGATTTTGCGCGGCTCAGTCGACAGTGAAGGCAGAAGCTTGCCCAACTACCATTATGAAGACCTCAATAAACTTTATGAGGCTTATTCCGAGCGTAACCTTAAAAATATGGCGCTCATTGTTGACACAAATCATTCTAACTCAGGCAAGAAGTATTTGGAGCAGATAAGAATCTGCAAAGAGGTGCTTCATTCCTGTCGCCATTCGGAAAATATCAAAAAGATGACCAAGGGCTTTATGATAGAAAGTTATCTTGAAGACGGCTGTCAGAAAATAGGCGAGGGCATTTACGGAAAATCCATTACCGACCCGTGTCTCGGTTGGGATAAAACCGAGCGTCTTATTCTTGAAATGGCAGATCTTTTGTAATCACAGAGGGAACTGATGTTAATAGGAGTAAACGGACTCACCAAAAGCTTTGGTGACAATCTGCTTTTTGATGATATTACATTTTCGGTTGAGCCTAATGATATTATTGGGCTTATAGGCTCAAACGGATGCGGAAAGACAACATTGTTCAATATTTTGACCGGTGGCGAACCGTATGATGCAGGCTCGGTTGTTAGGCAAAGCGGCATTTCAGTGGGCGTTTTGCAGCAGCGCGCCTGCCAAGGTTCACGCCTCTCGGCGTACGAAGAAACACTGACGGTTTTCCAAAAGCTTATCGATATGGAAATTGAACTCAATGAGGTCAATTTGAGATTGGAAACCTCGTCCGACAGTGAACTTATTGCAAAGCAAACGGCTTTAAGGGAAAGATTTGAGCGCGAAGGCGGTCTTGTTTTCCGTTCGCGTACTGCCTCGGCTCTTCAAGGTATCGGTTTCAGTCCGGAAGAACAAAAACTTTCCGTTTCGGAACTTTCGGGCGGACAGAGGTCGAAGATTGAACTTTGCAAGCTGCTTTTGTCGGCACCCGATGTAATTCTGCTTGACGAACCGACCAACCATCTCGATATTGACGCTATCGAGTGGCTCGACGGATATATAAAGAGTTGCAAACGTGCGGTCATTATCATTTCGCACGATCGATATTTTCTTGACCGTGTTGCCAATAAGATATTCGAACTTGACAACCGCAAGTTATATACCTGCAACGGAAATTACTCGAAATATTGCACTGTTCGTGAAGAACGCAAAGAGGCTGTTCGGCGCAATTACGAGAACACAATGCGTGAGGTTGACCGCATTGAAAGAATAATTGAACAGCAACGCAGGTGGAACCGCGAAAAGAACATAAAAACTGCTGAGAGCAAGCAGAAAATGATCGACCGTATGTTAGAAGGGCTTGAAATTCCGGATAGCGAAAAGGAAAATATGACGCTGTCATTTTCCTCTTTAACGGTAAGCGGAAACGACGTGTTAAAAGCGCAAAACCTGAGAGTGGCTTTTGAGGAAAAAACGCTTTATGAAAACGTTTCTTTAAACGTAAAAAGAGGCGAAAGAATCTTCATAATCGGACCAAACGGATGCGGAAAAACCACCCTTTTACGCCAACTTGTTGATAAATCGGCTACGGAGTACGGCGTCGGCGTATCGGTTGGTTATTTCGACCAGCACCAGAGGAACCTTGATTTGAGAAAGACTGTGTTCGGTCAGCTCCGTGATGACTATCCGCGTTTGTCTGATACAGCAATACGCAGTGCATTGGCACTGTTTTTATTCAAGGGTGACGAGGTTTTTAATCTGATAGAAAATCTGTCGGGTGGAGAGAGAGCAAGGGTTGCTCTTTGTCGTTTAATGTTAGCGCACAATAATTTATTGTTGCTTGACGAACCAACCAACCACCTTGATCTCGAATCGAGAGAAATCTTGGAAGAGGCTCTCGAAGGATTTGACGGAACCTTGATTTGCGTTTCGCATGACCGTTATCTCATCAACCGTCTTGCCACCTCGATTATGTATTTCGAGGACGGCACAGTCAATGTTTTGAACGGAAATTACGACACCTATCTTGATACACGTGTTTCGGCCGACGAAGTCCGCACTGTTAAGCAGAACTCGGACGCCAAAAATGAATACTTAAAAAGAAAGCAGGATGCTTCAAATCTCCGCAAGGCAAAGACTGCTTTTAAAAAATGCGAGCAGGAAATTGCACAAACGGAAAAGGATTTGGAAGAGGTGAACTCACTACTCCAATCCGAAGATGTAATTGCCGATTATGTGAGGGTGGCAGAACTTAGTGATAAAGCCGCCGAGTTGGAGCAAAAGCTTTTGGAACTTATGGAAGAATGGGAAATTTTAGGAGAAAAGTTGGAGGACTTTTGAGTGAAAACACTTTATATCAGTGACCTCGACGGAACACTGCTGGGCAAAGATGCCAGACCGTCGGAATTTACTTTAAAAACGGTGAATTCGCTTGTCGAAAAAGGCGTTAATATAACCTTTGCGACGGCAAGGTCCATTTCCAGTGCTTCTAAAATACTTGCCGACTTCAAATTGCAACTTCCCGTTGTTATGATGAACGGTGTTTGTCTTACCGATATAAACGCAAAAAAACAGCTCAATGTTTTCTTTATGGAACCTTGTGTTGCAGAACAGGTGGTATCGGTTTTTGAAAAGTATAACCGTCCGCCGATGCATTTCACTTTTGACAAAGAGGGTGACCTTTGTGTAGATTACAAGGTTGCCAAAAGCGAATATGAAAAACGCTTTGTGGAAAAAAGAAAACAGCGCTATAAAAAGTTTGAACAGGTCGAAAGTTACGATACCTCTAAGGGTGCGGTTTATCTTGCTGCGATTGATGAAAAAGAAACGGTTTTAAAGATTGTAAAGGAACTGGAATGTATCCCGAAAATCGCGTTTTCGTATTATCTTGACACTTACAGTGACGGAAAATATTTTATAGAGGTTTACTCCGAAAAGGCGGGCAAACAAAACACAATAAATATTTTAAAGGACATGTATGGCTTCGATAGAGTAGTAGCGTTTGGCGACAATTCCAACGATGTGGAAATGTTGCAGAATGCCGATGTCGGTGTTGCCGTGGGCAACGCACAACCGTCTGCATTAGAGGTGGCTGACATTGTTATTGATACAAATGAGAACGATGGGGTTGCCAAGTATTTAAGCGGACTTTTTGAAAGAGGCGAAATCTGATGGGTAGGGCTAAAAGACCTGTTGTTACACAGGAAGAAAAGTTCATAAAAATGACGACTGAGCCGGTAGAGAAACTTATCTGCAAACTGGCGGTACCAACCATTATCAGTATGTTGGTGACGACGTTTTACAATATGGCAGACACCTATTTTGTGGGCAAGATAGGTGCGGGCGAAGTGGAAGCAATAAGGGCGATTATGCAAACGAGAGCTACCGCCGCTGTTGGTGTTGTGGCACCGTTGATGGCGATAATTCAGGCGTTGGGCTTTTTCTTCGGGCATGGTTCGGGAAATTATATTTCGAGAGCGCTTGGAAAACAGGATACTGAAAACGCCTCTAAAATAGCTTCGGCAGGCTTTTTCTACGCTATAATCACCGGCATTTTGCTTGCGGTATTTGGCGTTGTCTTCGGCAAACAGTTTGCGTTTTTGTTTGGCGCAACCGAAGGCACCGTTGACTATACTCTCGATTATATGAGAATAATACTTATGGGTGCGCCGATAAATATGGCATCGGTCGTACTCAATAATCAGATGCGTTTTCAGGGTAATGCCACATTCGCGATGTTTGGAATTTCGTTTGGCGCGATTCTCAATATCGGCCTTGATGCATTGTTCATTCTCGTCTTCGGCTGGGAAGTTATAGGCGCTGCTTTGGCTACCGTTATCGGTCAAGTCGTAAGTTTTGTTTTGCTTATTTTCGGCATTTACAAGAGTGACTGCATAAAGGTAAAGATTAAAGCCTTGAAATTTGACCGATTCTCTTTTTCGGAAATTTCAAAAGGCGGGTTGCCGTCCTTTGGACGACAGGGTATTGCAAGTGTTTCCACTGCCTGCCTTAACAATATGGCAGGGGTGTATGGCGCATTGTATTACGGAACCGCTGCTGCCGGTGATTCTGCAATTGCGGCGATGTCGATAGTATCGAGAATAATGCTTTTTGCGGCTTCAACTCTTATTGGCTTCGGTCAGGGTTTTCAACCTGTATGTGGTTTTAATTATGGAGCAGGGTATCATAAACGCGTTAAAAAGTCATTTTGGTTCTGTGTTAAATTTGCGCTTGTATTTTTAGTGACGGTTTCGATTCCCGTGTTTATTTTTGCTGAGGATATAATCGGAGTTTTCCGTGCTAATGACGCGATAGCGTTGAAAGTAGGAGCTGACGCACTTCGTTTGCAGACAATAACATTCCCCGTGATGTCGTGGGTGGTCATCAGCAATATGATGCTTCAAACAATGGGTAAAACAGTGAGCGCCACGGTGCTTGCAGTTGCCAGACAGGGATTGGCGTTTATCCCGATGATATTGATTTTGCCGTTTGTGTTTGGACTTTTGGGTGTAGAACTGGCACAACCCGCCGCAGATATAATTGCAATAATTATTTCTATACCCATCACGTTAAAGGTCTTGAGGGAATTGAGCGTAGATAAAAAAGCGAAATAATCTCACCGAAGAATTAACAAAAGGTGCATCGCAATAAAGTGGCGTTAAAAAAATCACAGTTTTTAAATAATTTCTATTTACTTGACGCAAAAAAAGTGTTATTATAACATTGTGCGTAGATATGATGATGAGTCTGTCTGCGGAAAACGTGTTTTTAATGTAATTCACATAAGGAGGAACTTTCCATGGCAAGAAAAATGAAAACTATGGACGGTAACAACGCTGCGGCTCACGTGTCCTATGCGTTTACTGAAGTAGCAGGTATCTATCCTATTACTCCGTCCAGTCCTATGGCTGACTATGTTGATCAGTGGTCTGCACAGGGACTTAAAAACATCTTCGGCACAACCGTTAAGGTTTCCGAAATGCAGTCTGAGGCCGGTGCAGCAGGTACTGTTCACGGTTCTTTGAATGCAGGTGCTCTTACTACTACCTACACCGCATCTCAGGGTCTTCTTTTGATGATTCCGAATATGTATAAGATTGCCGGTGAATTGCTCCCCAGCGTATTCCACGTTTCAGCTCGCTGCGTTGCTTCTCAGGCTCTTAACATTTTCGGCGACCATTCTGACGTTTATGCTTGCCGTCAGACCGGTTTTGCAATGCTTGCAGAAACCAACCCGCAGGAAGTTATGGACCTTGGTGCTGTTGCACACCTTGCAACAATCAAGGGTCGTGTTCCTTTCATCAACTTCTTTGACGGTTTCCGTACTTCTCATGAACTCCAAAAGATTGAAGTCTGGGATTTTGATGACCTCAAAGAAATGTGCGATATGGACGCAGTTGCTGCTTTCAGAAAGAGAGCGCTTAACCCTGAGCGTCCTGTAATGCGTGGTTCGCACGAAAACGGCGATATTTTCTTCCAGCACAGAGAGGCTTGCAACGAGTATTATGACAAGCTTCCTGCTATTGTCGAAGAATATATGGATAAGGTTAATGCCAAACTCGGCACTGACTATAAGCTCTTCAACTACTACGGCGCACCCGATGCAGAGAATGTTATCATCGCAATGGGCTCTATTTGTGACGTAGCAGAGGAAGTTATAGACTACCTCACCGCCGCAGGCGAAAAGGTTGGTCTTGTAAAGGTACGTTTGTACCGTCCCTTCGTTGCAGAGAAGTTGGCAGAGGCTATTCCTGCTACTGCAAAGAAAATTGCTGTTCTTGACAGAACTAAGGAGCCCGGTTCTTTGGGTGAGCCTTTGTTCCTCGACGTTGTAGCTGCATTAGCTGCTACCGGCAGAACTGCAAAGGTTATTGGCGGCCGTTACGGTCTTGGCTCCAAGGATACTCCTCCTTCCAGCATCTTTGCTGTATACGATGAACTTAAAAAGGACGAGCCTAAGGCTCGCTTCACTCTCGGTATCAACGATGACGTTACCCATCTCTCTCTTGAAGAGAAACCCGCACCCAACACCGCAGCAGAAGGCACCATCGAGTGCAAGTTCTGGGGTCTTGGCGGTGACGGTACCGTTGGTGCTAATAAAGACTCTATCAAGATTATCGGTGACCACACCGACAAGTATGTTCAGGCATACTTCCAGTATGACTCTAAGAAGACCGGCGGTATCACTATCAGCCATCTTCGTTTCGGCGATAAGCCCATTAAGAGCCCCTACTACATCAACAAGGCTGACTTCGTTGCTTGCCACAACCCCTCTTATGTAATCAAGGGTTACAAGATGGTTAATGACGTTAAGCCCGGTGGTGTATTCCTTATCACCTGCCAGTGGACTGCTGAGGAACTCGACGAGCATATGCCCGCAGAGGCAAAGCGTTACATTGCTGAAAACAACATTCAGCTCTATACCGTTAACGCTATCGACCTCGCAGCTCAGATCGGTCTCGGCAAACGTACCAACACTGTTTTGCAGTCTGCTTTCTTCGCTCTTTCCAACGTTCTTCCCAAAGAGGAAGCTATCGGCTATATGAAGGAAAAAGCACAGAAGTTCATGAAGAAGGGTAAAGAAATCGTTGAGATGAACGAAAAGGCTATCGATGCCGGCGCTACTGCGTTCGTTAAGATCGACGTTCCTGCAAGCTGGGCTGATGCAGTTGACAATGCAGCTGCTGATAAGTCCGAAGGCGCAGAGAAGCTTGTCAAGATGGTTGACAGCATTATGAAACCCGTTGCATTGATGAACGGTGACAGCTTGCCTGTTTCTGCTTTCGTTGACCACGCTGATGGTACCTTCGAGCAGGGTGCTTCCGCTTATGAAAAGCGCGGAGTTGCAGTTCTCGTTCCTGAATGGAATGCAGAGACCTGTGCAAAGTGTAACAAGTGTGCTTATGTATGTCCTCATGCTACTATCCGTCCGTTTGCACTTGATGCAGCAGAGGTAGCAGCTGCTCCTGCAAATATGAAGAAGGCTCCCAAGCCTGTTGTAAGAACCGAGTATGTTTATACTCTTGCTGTTTCTCCCATGGATTGTATGGGTTGCGGCGTATGTATCGGCGTATGTCCCACCAACTCGTTGAAGATGGTATCTCGTGAGTCTCAGCTCGCAGAGCAGGACGTATTCGATTACTGCGTAGCAAACGTAACCGAAAAGGAAGGCGTTGCAGGTTCACAGAACCTTATTGCTTCTCAGTACAAGAAGCCTCTCTTGGAGTTCTCCGGCTCTTGCGCAGGTTGTGCAGAAACCGCTTATGCTCGTCTTGTTACTCAGTTGTTCGGTGACAGAATGTATATTTCTAACGCAACCGGTTGTTCTTCTATCTGGGGCGGTCCTGCCGCAACTTCTCCGTACACCACCAATAAGGATGGTCATGGTCCTGCTTGGGCTAACTCCTTGTTTGAGGATAACGCAGAGCACGGCTTTGGTATGTACCTCGGCCAGAAGGCTGTTCGTGCACGTTTGGTTGCTAAAATCGAAGAAATGATGGCATCTGATAAAGCTTCCGCTGAATTTAAGGCTGCTGCTGAGGAGTTCTTGGCAACTGCTGAGGACGGCGAAAAGAACGGTGCCGCTACTAAGGCACTTATTGCAGAGCTTGAAAAGGCTGCTGCCGCAGGTTGCCCTGATGCACCCGCAATTCTTGCTGAAAAAGAATACCTCGCTAAGAAGTCCGTATGGATCTTCGGTGGTGACGGTTGGGCATACGATATCGGCTTCGGCGGTGTTGACCATGTTCTTGCAGCAGGTGAAGATGTAAACATTATGGTATTCGATACCGAGGTTTACTCTAACACCGGCGGTCAGGCATCTAAGGCTTCTAACATCGGCCAGGTTGCACAGTTTGCCGCAGCAGGTAAAGCAATCGCTAAGAAGAGCCTTGCAGAAATCGCAATGTCTTACGGTTATGTATACGTAGCACAGATCGCTATGGGTGCTGACCAGAATCAGACTTTGGAGGCTATCAAGGAAGCTGAAGCATATAAGGGTCCTTCTATCATCATCGCTTACTCGCCTTGCGAAATGCATAGCATTAAGGGTGGTATGGTTAACTGCCAGAACGAGATGAAGAAGGCTGTTGAGTGCGGCTACTGGAACATGTTCCGCTTCAACCCCGACCTGAAGAAGCAGGGCAAGAACCCCTTCATCCTGGACTCCAAGGCTCCCAAGGGCGGCTATCAGGAGTTCCTGCTGAACGAGGCTCGTTACTCCTCCCTGACCCGCTCCTTCCCCGAGCGCGCTCAGGAGCTGTTCATCAAGAACGAAGAGGCCGCAAAGCAGCGCTACGAGCACCTGACCAAGCTGGTCAAGTTC
>JAZRMK010000069.1:0-40835 GCA_045647525.1 Acutalibacteraceae bacterium | reverse complement strand
ATATGGCAGGTAACTGCATTATCGACGATAAGGTGTGCCGTATGGCTTCGAACGACGAAATCATTCGTAGATACTATGCCGCAAGCGTTGACCATTTTAAATGCAAGTCGGACGATGTTGCGGTTAAAAAGCTTGAACTGCTTCTTAATCAGGCAGGCATTACAACTGCCGATTATCCTGCTGTTTCTGCGGCGCTCAACAAAGCAAGACTTACCGGTCAACCCGCAGGTGCTATGCGCTTGCCCAACGGAAAAATCGTTACCGGCAAGACTTCAAGCACTCTCGGAGCTGCTTCGGCACTTTTACTCAATGCGCTCAAATCATTGGGCGAAATTGATGACCAACTTGATTTGATTTCTGCCGAGGTTCTTGAACCGATATGCAAACTTAAAACACAGTACTTAAAGCATAAAAATCCCAGACTCCACACCGATGAGGTTCTGTTAGCGCTTACTATCTCGGCACTGACCAATCCCGTTGCAAAAGCTGCAAAAGAGCAGCTTGCAAACCTTCGTGGTGGAGATGCACACTTCTCTGTTATTCTTAGCGAAGAAGACGAGAAGATCTTGCGTCGCTTGGGTATCAATGTAAGTTGTGAACCGAAATACGAGCACAAGCGCCTTTACCACAAATAAGCAAAATAAAAAGCACTCAGAATTTTCTGAGTGCTTTTGTTTTGCTTTAATACGGATTAGGAATGGGCTTCCATTCGCTCCAAACATTTTTTACAAAGCCGTCGGCATCAATTTCGTAACGGTAATCGCCGTAGCCAACTTCGTCGCTAACTACTTTGTATCCGTCAGAACCTACGTAGCAAAGACCATTTTGGTACTTAGTAGTGTCGGTCGAGCAGTTCTTAATCATCTTGTTTTTCAACTTCTGACCCTTAGAATTAACGAAATACCATCCCTTGCTATCCTGCTTCCAAGTACCCGTCTTTGCATCTACAAATTCGTATGTAGGAACTACAACAGTAGAGGACGAACTTATAGTACTCGAAGTTTTAGATGAAGTTGAGGAGTTTTTAGATGAAGTTGAAGAGTTCTTCGATGAAGTTGAAGAGTTTTTTGAAGTGGTTGAAGAATTTTTCGAGTTTGTTTCGATACCTATATCGATACCGTCCCAAATGTCACTGTAAATAGCATCGATTTCCGACTGAGTCATACTTCCGGTTGACGAAACGCCGCCGTTGCCGCTGTTATTTCCTTTGTCTGAAACGGAGGAGCCGGACGAAACGTCGCTATTGCTGTTATTTCTTCTGTTTGATTTACAACCCACGAAAACGGTTGCCATCATGCCGAGGACAAGAAGTAAAGCTAAAACTTTTTCCATTTATATTCTCCTTTAATTTATTACCAGGTTTATTATACATACGATTATGTATGTTGTCAAATGTTAAAATTAGGTCTGGGAAAAATCTTTGTCAACCGTTATGACGCATTGGAAGGTATTGTCGATATCGGCAGCTAATGCAGAAACCGTTTTTTGAACCTGATTGTCACTCAATTTACAATCAGCAGGAACACATACATCAAAAATCAAATTGGTCTGGTTTTCGCCTTTGACGACTCTGAAATCGTGGAAGGTGAAGCCCATGTCGAGTGACTCGATTTTTTCAGCAAGTGCCGCTTTCACGTTATCGACAAATTCGTCGCCAACTAAAATGGGGTCCATATGAATTACCGCTTCAAAACCCGTCTCTTCGTGTATCTTACGCTCGGTAGCATCAATAAGTTCGTGGCAGTAGAGAATGTCGATATCAGTCGGGACTTCAACATGAAGGGAAACGAAACTTCTTCCCGGTCCATAGTTATGTACGATCATATCGTGAATGCCGAGAAATGTTTCGTTACTGAACACGATATCTTTAATTTTCTTTACATCTTCCTTTTCAGGAGGGAGCCCGATAATTGGATCCATCGTCTCTTTAAGTGATTTAATGCCTGCTACAAATATAAATATCGCTACCGCAAGACCTGCTACGGGGTCAAGATATTTGATGAAAGAAAGATTTGAACCTACCATTGAAAAAATGGAGATTGCAAGAACAGAGCCTGTCGAAATGCAGTCGTTAAGCGAATCGGTAGCAGTGGCAACAAGAGCAGATGAATTTATCTTTTTACCCAATTTTTTATTAAATGCTGCCATCCAGAGTTTAATCAAAATAGATGCCGATAAAATAACTATTGTCAGTGCCGAAGTGTCGGTCAAGGTGGGGTTTTTAAGTTTGTTAATCGATTCGGAAAACAACTCAAAGCCGACGATCATAATAAGAACTGAAACAAAAGCGGCCGACATATACTCCATTCTGCCGTGACCGAACGGATGCTCGCGGTCGGCAGGCTTTGAAGCGAGTTTAAAGCCCAACATTGTAACGACCGAAGAACCCATGTCGGTAAGGTTGTTAAAGGCGTCAGCAACTATTGCCAAAGAGCCGGAAAGTATACCGGCAATCAGTTTTATTGCAAACAAAACTAGGTTGCAGATAATTCCGACAATACTGCCCAATGTTCCACACTTGTGGCGATTTTTCTTTTCGGTAATATCGCCTTTAATGAAAAGTTTAAGCAAAATATCAGTCAATTATAATTTACCTACCTTTGATTTACTTCCGAAACTACTTTCGTTTAGAATGTTGGTGTTAACGGTAAACATCAGATTGTCACGTTCTCTTTGGCGTTTGAATGCAAGAGAGATGAGTTTATCAATAAGTTGCTCGTATTTAATGCCGGCGGCTTCCCAAAGATAGAACGAAAGGGAACCGGGAATAGTGTTGATCTCATTTACATAGACCTTATCACCGTTAGCGGTGTCCATAAGGAAGTCGATTCGGACAACACCGGAAGCACCAATGCATTTGAATGTTTCCTTAGCTATATTTTGAATTTCTTTTGTCTTTTCTTCGCACAATTCGGCAGGGAGTTTGCGGCTCAACGATGCCATACCCTTTGAACCGTTTTTGCCGGCACCTGCGCGGTATTTATCGTCAAAAGATAAGATCTTGTCGTGCATAAAGGGCTCTTCCAAAGGAGATGCTTCGCAGTCGTTTCGGTCACCCAAAACGGAGCAGTTTATCTCGCGCAAGTTTTCTACCGCGTGCTCAATTAAAATGCGGTCAGCAAATGAGCAGGCAAGTTCTATTGCGGTTTTAAGCTCATCGAGGTTGTCTGCTTTGGATATACCGATACTCGAACCTAAGTTGACAGGCTTTACGATTACGGGATATCCAAGTTTTCCTTCAATTTCGGTTATGAGAGAATCTTTTTCAAGAGCCCACTTTCTTGCGGTAAAGGTAACACCGGGGACTACGGGGATGCCGTTGTCGTTTAGGACGTTCTTAAAAAGTGCTTTGTCCATACCCAGTGCTGATGACATAACATCGCAGCCGACATAGGGCAGATTCAAAGCCTCCAACATACCCTGAACGGTGCCGTCCTCACAGTTGGTGCCGTGAACGATAGGGAAGGCAACATCAATGGGGATGCTTTTCTGCTTGAATAATCCGCCTTCTAAAAACTTTAAAACGACCTTGCCGTCTTCTGAAAGAAGAGCAACTTTTTTGCCGTTTTTCAAGACGAGTTCTTCATTTTTAAAGGTTTCAATGTCGTCGAAGCCTTTACCGGTGAGAAATTCACCGCTTTTTGTGCCGTATACAGGAATGACTTCGTATTTTTCGCGGTTAAAGTTGGACATCGCCTGAACAGCAGAAATTATTGAGATTTCGTGTTCTACGGAACGGCATCCAAAGATGACTGCTACATTTGTTTTCATAAACCAAGACTCCTTGTCAGTTGAGATAATTATCGGGAAGGTCGTTTTCAAACAGAATGACAGTATTTTTATCACACATATTAGAAAAGACCGAAACAGCCTCTTTAAAGCTCTTAACGAGATGCAGGTTGGCTTTGTTGAAAGAGGTTTCTTCAACACCGTCTTTCAAAGGCTTCCAACGGTTTGAACCGACGAGAATTATCTCATCGCAAATTTCGCCTGCCAGTTTTCCTAATGCTTTATTACATTCGTACTCTCTCTCTCCGAGTTCAACGAGTCCCGGGGTGACAATTATCTTCTTCATGTTGCTAAAACGACCCAAAACTCTTACGGCTTCAAGGCAACCTTCGGGGTTGGAATTGTAGGCATCGTCGATCAACGTCGAGCCGTTTATATATGACTTCATTTCCAGTCGGTGCTCAATAGGTTTGATTTTAGAAACCGCAAAGGCAATTTCCTGCTCGGTAAGGTCTAATTCCAAAGCAACCGCAGTGGCTGCTGCAATATTTAAAGCATTGTGTTGACCTAAAAGTTTTGAAGTGACGCGGAACTTGCCGTTTTTGTGAACAATGTCAAGTGAAACACCATCGGCAGAATAGGTTATGTTCTCGGCTCTTACATCGGCATTGGCAGTGCCGTATGATGTAAAGTTATATTGGTCTGCGTTGTTTTTAACAAGTTCGTTGTCAAAATTCAAGAACATTTTTCCGCCGTTTTGCTTTACTTTGTCAGCAAGCTCAAATTTTGTTGAAATAACTGTTTCGATATTGCCGAATGTGTCGAGGTGTTGAGGACCGACCGATGTTATAATACCAAAAGTAGGATTTGCAATATCACAGTCCTCTTTAATATCGCCCTTGCGTTTTGCTCCCATCTCAGCAACAAAAATCTCCGTTTGCGGTTTTAAGTGCCTTCTTATAGTTATAACAAGACCCATTGGCGTGTTATAGTTTTCGGGGGTTACAAGGGTGTTGTACTTTTCGCTGAGGATTCTACCTAAAATAAACTTGGTGCTTGTCTTGCCGTAACTACCTGTGACACCGATGATTTTTAAATCTTTTTTCGATTTCAACATACGTTTGGCATCGTTTATATAGTAGTTTGAAATAGCCTTTTCGACGGGAGTCATAACAAAAAGGCTTAAAACGCAAAGTAACTGCGGGAATGCCGCAAGCAAGAAAAGTGCGGCGGTGAAGCAGGGGATATTTAAAACAATTCCCAAAACAGCGAAAGCTGTCATAACAACTGTTGCACAAGCAAACATTCTTTTGACTCTGGCGGTAACGACCAATTTCTTAATAGATGTTTTGTTGGCATGAAGCGAAACATAGGCGTTTTTGATAAGATATAAAATCATAACCGCCAATGCAATTTTATGAGAACTGCGAGGTTGATCGAAGCAACCAAGTGTCAAAACCGTTCCGATAACAGCAATAAAAATGCAGGTTACTTCTTTAAAATTAAAAATGCTCTTGTACCAACGGAAATACCTTATAAAAAAGTATGAGTTCTGTTGGAGCATTTGGAATTGACGGACGGAACAAAGAATACCAAAAATAACCGTCAATGCACTGAAAATAATCAAATATAAAAACAAAATAATCACCTTTAATTTGAAGTTCAGGGTAAGAAACTGTTGAGAATAGCAATAGCCTGCACAGGTTTTTCGACGAATGACCAGTGACCTGCGTTCTTTATAACACAGAGCCCACAGTCAGAAATAGTCTTTTCTAACTGATGAGCCATATAAAGAGGCGTTGCGGTATCATTTTCACCCCATATAAGCAGGGTTGATGCTTTGATACCTTTAAGATAAGGCGTCATATCATCGTTAACAAGGTTTACCAAGGTTTTCCTCATAACTTCGGGTGCCGAGTTGTAATCGGCCGAGCCGAAATGAGCCCTTGCCTTTTTCAAGGTCTCCTCGGTGTGATTGCGAATAAAGGGAAGAGTCAAAAACCATTTGATAGTTTTGAAGGTCTTAACCTTGATTTCCTTTTGTATATTAAAACGGGGTTTTATACCTGCACCGTCGATAAACACTATTTTAGAAGGGTTTAACAATCCTGTTCCGCAAAGTTTCATAATAACTCGGCAACCGTGGGAGTGGCCGACTAATATCGGGTTGTCGAGGCCGACTTTTTCAATAAACTTTAAAACAAAATCGAGGTAGTCATCGGTTACCAAGGGCTTTTCGGGCAGGTTGGTTTCGCCGCAACCGGGAAAATCAACAGCAACACAACGGCATTTTTGCGATAGTGAAGTTATAACATTGTTATAACTTGCCACAGAAGCGCCCCAACCGTGCAGAAATAATATTTCAGGGCCCGAACCGGTATCGGTGTAGTGAACCTTTAAACCGTTTATCTCGGTAAACACATTGTTCCCTCCTTAAAATAAGCATAATTATACATTATATAGTATTATAACAGATTGACAGTTAAAATAGAAGAGTAAAAGTAATATTTTTTGTAAAATTTGTTAAATCAGGTATTTTAAAATATAGTGTTGCCGAATTTGAGTGTTTAGTGTATAATATTTTGAAAGTGAGGTGGCAAAATGACAGTTTATTTTTATACTTTGGGCTGCAAGGTCAATCAGTATGAATCGCAGGCGATGGCAAAAATGTTGTCGTCAATAGGTTTTTCGCAGACCAATAGTGCAAGGGAAGCCGATTTGATAGTTGTCAATTCCTGCACGGTCACCGCCGAAAGCAGTCGAAAAACAAGACAGGCTGTGAGACGTTTTCGTTCCGTATCTCCCAATTCGGTTGTTTTGCTGACCGGCTGTATGGTACAGGCTTTTCCCCAAATGGCAAAGGATTTATTGGAAGCCGATATCGTTTTAGGCAATACCGAATACGATAAAGTTGCCGATATTGTGAGCGAATACCTGAAAGAAAAGCAACGCATTATTCGTATTGGCGAACACAACCTTAACGAAAAGTATTGCGAAATAAAGGCAACCGATTTTGCCGAACATACACGAAGCTATATGAAGATAGAGGACGGTTGCAACCGCTTTTGTTCTTATTGCATTATCCCGTATGCCAGAGGCAGAGTCAGATCCAGGGCGTTAGAGGATATTCGTGACGAGGCTTTTAAATTGGCCGAAAACGGATATAAGGAGATAGTGCTTGTCGGAATCAATCTGTCGGCATTCGGGTCTGATACAGGTGCAGAACTTTGCGATGCAGTTGAGGCGGCCGCAACACCTGATGGAATAAAACGTGTTCGGTTAGGCTCTCTGGAATGTGACACCATAAGTGACCAAGCGCTTGACCGGTTGGCAAGGTGTGAAAAGTTTTGCCCGCAGTTTCATTTGTCGCTTCAATCGGGCTGTGATAAGACCTTGAAAGAGATGAACCGAAAATACGACACGGCGTTTTTTGAGGATTTCGTGGAAAGAATCAGACATAGGTTTAAAAATCCTTCGATAACCACCGATATTATGGTGGGATTCCAGGGTGAAACTGATGAGGATTTCAATGAATCGGTTACATTTTTGGAGAAGATCGGTTTTGCGAGAACCCACGTTTTCTCGTACTCTGTAAGAGAGGGTACCGTAGCAGCCAAAAGGACTGACCGCGTGCCGAACAGCATCAAGCAGCAACGAAGTAGTTTGATGCAAGAGGCGGCTAACAGAAGCGAACAAAAATTTTTGCAGTCACAAATAGGGCTGACTTCGGAGGTTCTGTTTGAGGAAAAAACGGACGGATATTGGGAAGGGTATACCGAAAACTACACCAGAGTGAAGGTTATATCCGAAAGTTCGCTTGAAGGAAAGATCGTAAAGGTGAAAATCATATCTGCAAATGATGGAATTTGCGAAGGAATAATAGTATAAAAAACGCACGAGGTTATCCTCGTGCGTTTTTTATAAAGAAATGATATAGAGAAAAAGAGGTAAATTTTAAGCACAGTTGCGGTGGTCGTTTTGATGCTTGTAGCTGCGATAGGGGGTGGCTACTGCTTTGCGGCTTTTGATCTTGCGTTTGATAATTGCAATAATTTTGTCTTCAAAGGCAACGACCTTGTCCTCATTAAAAAGACCGATAATTAAAAGCGCGGCAACAGCAAATTCAATAATAGTCATAAGTACAAACATAATTCATTCTCCTTTACCGAACATTTGTTCGGTATCTGTATTTTAGCATCTTTTTTTTGGGTTGTCAAGCCCTTTTTCTTTTTACAATTACATTTTAATGCATATAAAGTACTTTTTTCGGGACTTTGCGACAAAAAATGAAAAATTTTTAAGAAAATCTCAAAAATCTTTTATTTTCATCTAATTTTAAAATGCGGTTGATATTTTGTATTATAAAAAGTATAATATATATGTATGTACGTCAAATGAATTTATTACCTTTGAATTTACATAAAGGAGTTTTGGGTATGGATTGCAAACAGTTTTTTGAAACTTTGAACGGCAAGAAAATAGCGATGTGCGGAATCGGTGTAAGCAACACACAGCTTATTTTGAAATTTTTGGAGCAGGGTGCGCGTGTTTTTGCGTGCGACAGGAGGTCACGTGACCAGATAGGACCTGTCGCCGATGAGCTTGAAGCCAAGGGAGCAGAGCTTCGTTTAGGCTCCGATTATCTCAAAAACTTAGAGGTCGATATGGTTTTCCGTACACCTGGTATGCACTTCAATCTGCCTGAACTCGAAAAGGCGAGGGATAACGGAATCGCGGTCACGAGTGAGATGGAGATTTTCTTTGAACTTTGTCCTGCCACTATTTTTGCGGTAACAGGTTCCGACGGCAAGACCACCACAACTACCCTTATTGCCGAAATGTTGAAGGCAGAGGGTAAGAATGTTTTTGTTGGCGGTAATATCGGAACACCGCTTTTGCCTGAAATTGAGAAGATCACTGCCGACGACTATGTTGTTGTTGAGTTATCATCATTCCAGTTGATCTCCATGAGAAAGGGTCCCGACGTTGCGGTTGTGACCAACGTCTCGCCTAACCACTTGGATGTCCATAAAGATATGGACGAATATGTCGATGCCAAAAAGAACGTTCTTTTGCACCAGAATGCTTTTTCAAGAACCGTTCTTAATCTTGATAATGATATTACCGCAGGCTTCGGAAGTGAAGTAAGAGGTCAGGGGCTGTACTTCTCAATGAAACAACCCGTCAAAAACGGCGCATGGTTGGGTGACGACGGCTATCTTAATCTTTCTTACAGAGGTATGTCCGTTCCGCTTTTCCATAAGGATGATATTGCAATTATGGGTGACCATAATGTTGAAAATTATCTTGCTGCTATTTCGGCAGTGTGGGGATATGTCGGTGCTGATAATATCCGCAAGGTTGCTGAAACATTCGGCGGTGTCGAACACAGAATTGAGTTTGTCCGTGAGGTTGACGGAGTTAAGTATTATAACGATTCCATCGCTTCAAGCCCGACAAGAACTATTGCCTGCTTAAAGGCGTTTAAAGAAAAGATTATCTTGCTTGCAGGCGGATATGACAAGCACATTCCGTTTGAACCGATGGCACCTTTTGTTACCGCCAATGTAAAGACAATGATAATTAACGGACCAACTGCCGACAGTATAGAAAAAGCAGTCAAAGCCGATCCCGGCTACTCGGTCGGCAATCCCGGAATAATCAAGGTTGCCGATTATGAAGAAGCGGTTAAAAAGGCACACGAAATTGCAGTACCCGGCGATATAGTTGCGTTAAGTCCTGCATCTGCAAGTTTTGACGCTTATCCGAACTTTGTTGCACGCGGAAGACATTATAAGGAACTTGTAAATAAGCTTTAATTTAGGAGTAATTATGGAATTAAAAAAGCTTCTCAAAGATTTGTGTGAATCCGATTATATAGGCTCGGTAGGGGATGCTTTGAAGGTGGCCGAAAGCCACCTTTCGAAGTTTTGTGAAGTTCGCCGTGCGAGAGGTAATATAATAGGAAAAATGTGCGGCAAGGGCGATGGTGCATTATTGCTTGATGCCCATATAGATGAAATCGGTATGATGGTTGTTGATGTGACCGATGACGGCTTTGTCCGCATTACTGCCGCAGGCGGTATAGATTACAGAATGCTTGCAGGAATGCGAGTGAAGATCCACGCCAAAGAAACTGTTTCGGGCGTTTTTTGCAGTATACCTCCTCATCTTCGCGGCGGTGACGGTAAGGTTTTAAAATTGGATGAGCTTTATATTGACACCGGACTGGGTGACAAGGCAAAGGATATAATATCCATAGGCGACTGTGTTACCTTCAAGCAGACCTTCTCCTCACTTATGGGAAACTGCGTTACGGCAAAGGCGCTTGACAACCGAGCAGGTGTTGCAACTTTAATATCTGTTGCCGAAAAATTGCAGGGAAAGGAACTTCCCTTTGACGTTTACTTCCTTTTGAGCGACCAGGAGGAAACAACGACAGCAGGTGCTCTGACAAAATCGTTTGAAATAGAACCTGATAGAGCCATTGTCGTCGACGTTACCTTCGGCAATGCGCCCGATATAGCGCTCGATAAATGCGGTGTTTTGGGCAAGGGTGCGATGATAGGTGTGTCACCGTCATTGGACCTTAATATGTGTGATGAATTGAGGGCAGTTGCCAAGGATAATAACCTGCCTTATCAGGTTGAGGTAATGGGCGGAAAAACAGGCACTAATGCCGATGTTATTGCTTCGGTAAAGGGTGGCATCAAGTGCGGCCTTGTGTCGATTCCTTTGCGCAATATGCACACACCGGTCGAAGTCGTTGATGTAAGCGATATCGAATCGGCATCCGATATTATTTCGGAATACATTTTGTCAAGGTAAGGAGTGAACAGCAGTGGAAAGATTAAAGGTTTTATGCGAACTCGGCGGCGTGTCGGGCAGAGAAGATGCTGTTCGCGAATATATTATTGAGCAGATCAAAAATAAGGCTCAGGTTACCGTTGACCCAATGGGCAACATTATTGCTTTTGTAAAGGGTAAAAAGAGGGCAAGCAAAAAGGTGCTTGCCGATGCTCACATGGATGAGGTCGGTTTCTTCATAACCTACATTACCGAAGGTGGACTTTTAAAGTTCCATCCGGTCGGTATCGATGTTTCCGTTTTGCTGGGACGCAGAGTTAAGATAGGTAATACAGTGGGCGTCATCGGCATAAAACCCGTTCACATGGTAAAAGGTGACGCCAAGGATAAAATGCCCGAAGTCGATTCACTTTATATTGATATCGGTGCATCTTCTCGCGAAGAAGCAGAAGAAACTGTCAAAGTAGGCGACTGTGCCGTATTTGACGAAGGATATGAAGTTCTGGGTGACTTGGTTGTCAGCAAGGCTTTGGATGACAGGGTCGGTTGCTGGGGGCTTATTGATATTATCAATTCTGACCCTTTATATGATTTTTACGCTACCTTCTCGGTTAAGGAAGAGATAGGCTTCGGTGCCAGAACATCGACCTACACCGTTGACCCCGAATTTGCCGTCGTTATTGAATCAACAACGGCTGCCGATATTGCAGGTGTCGAGGGTGAAAAGAAGGTCTGTGTCGTGAATGGCGGTGCCGTCATTTCGTTTATGGACCGAGGTACATTGTATGAGAAAAAATTGGTGGATACTTGTATTGAATTGGGCAAACAGAACGGAATACCTTGTCAGTTGAAAACGGCTGTTGCAGGCTCTAACAATGCCGCAGGCGTTCACAGAACACGCGCAGGTGTTAGAACCGTTGCCATATCGGTGCCCTGCCGTTATATCCATTCTGCCGCATCGGTTGCATCATTGGGTGATGTTAAAGCGGTAAGGGATTTAGCGGAATTAACAATATATAAAATGGCTTCGGGCGAAATCGAATGATAGAAAAGGTTTGTTGCTTGCCGCCTGTTCCACATTTTAAGGGTGTTGACCTAAGAATAAAAGCGCTATATAATACCTACGGCAACACTCTTTTAGACGTCTATTGCCAGTATATCAGTGAAAAGATAACGGCGGTAATGGCGGTGCTTGGGTCGGGTTGCACGCTTATTGCATTTGATGACGCGGATTATGAGGAGCTCGACTCTTTTCTTTCGTTTTTGGGTGTCGAGGTTTTTTGCAGTAGTGAAACTGCCGAAAATCTTACTCCAAAAAGGGAAGAGCAGATTTGTTTGTTGGAATATGACGGCAATATGCCTACACGTAGTTTTGAGAAAGAAACAAAAGTTTCCGAAATATATACACTTTTGGAAAACGGGACCGACGGTGATATCGTATTGCCGCCGTTTGACGAATGGTATGCCGACTTTTGTTTAAGACAAAACCACGGTAGTGCAGAGTATTTTGCGTTGCAGTATGCCGTTGCCGTTTGCGGATTCAAAACAGATGATGAGGCACTTATAACGGGTGTTGCTGTTGAGTCAGGGCATCGTAATATGGGATTTGGCAGAAGCGTTGTTGAAGGTCTTATTTTTAAATTAAAGCAAAAAAATCCCAAAATAAAAATTCTTGTTACTGCTACGAATAAGCGGTGCGGATTTTATGAAAAATTAGGATTTAAATCGGCAGGTAAGGTTTCTTTGCTGCAATATTGAGGTGTAAAATGTTTTTTAAGTTTGATGAAAAGTTAAAGGAAAGGGCCGACGAAGCTCTTAAATCCTGCGGAAGTGCCTTTTCTCTGATAGACTCGGTGACGGAGTATAATCAGCAAAAGGTTTTGGCGGCGTTTGTTAAAAACGGTGTCAGTGAATCGCATTTTGCAGGTTCTACCGGTTACGGCTATGACGACCGAGGAAGAGATACCTTGGAGCAGGTTTTTGCGGATTGCGTCGGTGCTGAAAGTTCTATTTTCCGCCACAATTTTGTGTCGGGAACACATACTCTTACAGTGGCACTGTTCGGTATTTTGCGTCCGGGCGATACAATGCTTTGCCTGACGGGCAGACCGTATGATACACTTATCGGTGTTTTGGGAATAGACGGCCACGTTGACGGTTCTTTAAAGGATTTCGGTGTCAACTACGAACAGGCTGATCTTCTTTCAGACGGTACGGTTGATTATGACACTATTGAAAAGATGTTAAAGCAAAAGCACTACGCGGTTGCGTACATACAAAGGTCTCGCGGATACAGCCTTCGTCCAAGTTTGTCGGTTGATGAAATCGGTAAAATGGCAAAACTGGTAAAATCCATTTCGCCTGACACAATCGTTATGGTCGATAACTGCTACGGTGAATTTGTTGAAAAGAGAGAGCCGTTAGAGGTTGGTGCTGACCTTATGGCAGGCTCGCTTATTAAGAATCCCGGTGGCGCTATTGCGAGAACAGGTGGCTACATCGCAGGCCGACGCGACCTTGTAGAAAAGTGCGGATTTAGACTTACGGCTCCCGGTGTCGGACTTGAAGTCGGTGCGACCCTCGGTATGACAAGAGAGCTTTATATGGGACTTTTCTCGGCACCGCACGTTGTGGGTGAAGCACTTAAAACAGCAGTGTTTACGGCTGCTCTTTTCGGTGGGTTGGGTTATACCGTTTCGCCCGAAGTCAGTGACCGCCGTGCCGATATAATTCAGACCGTTCAAATAGGTAACCCCGAAGGTCTTATTGCTTTTTGCAAAGGATTGCAAAGCGGTTCTCCCGTTGACTCTTTTGCGTCTCCCGAACCCGGAGATATGCCCGGATATACAAGCCAAGTTATTATGGCTGCGGGAGCGTTTACATTGGGAGCATCTATCGAACTTTCGGCTGATGCCCCGCTTCGCGACCCCTATGCTGTCTGGATGCAGGGTGGCATCAACTTCCACAGTGCCAAGGTAGGAATTATGCTTGCGGCGCAAAAAATGATGGATGAAGGCATTTTTAAGTTGTAATTAAATTGAATAAATTTCAAATTGATGTAAAGAACATAGATAGACGAAAAAGTCTGTCTATGTTTTTTATTTTAAAGGAGAAATTTATGAAACGGATAATTGGTATTGCCCTTTGTATTCTGTCTATTGCCTTGATGCTTACAGGTTGTATGTCAGGATGCGGCGGAAATTCGACTGCCGACGAGATTTCGGTTTTTTACTACACATTCAGTGACACATATATTTCGAGTGTTCGCAGTGCGATGAACAAAATTTTCAATAGTAACGGTGTCAAATACAATGATTACGATGCAAATAGTAATCAGTCCACACAGACCGAACAGATAGATATTGCTCTGTCAAAAGGTGCGTCAATGCTTATTGTCAACATCGTTGACACAGGCTCAAACGATGCGGCACAGAACATTGTCAATAAAGCAAAGGAGCGTAATGTTCCCGTTATTTTCTTCAACCGTTCGGTAGATGAGTCGGTCGTGTCGTCGTATGACAAGTGTGTGTTTGTAGGAACGGACTACGAAATGGCAGGTCACATGCAGGGCGAGATGATAGGCAATTTTCTTTTAAAAAACTATGACGCAGTTGATTTGAATAAGGACGGAAAAATCAGCTACGTTATGTTTAAAGGTCAGGAAGGCAATATGGAGGCTATCGCCCGTACACAGTACGGTGTTGAGGATGCCGATAAAGTTCTGACTGCGGCGGGTAAGCCTAAGTTACAGTTTTATGACAGCAAAAATAAGAATAAATACCTTGTTGACCAGGACGGTAACTGGTCGTCTGCATCGGCTACAAACTATATGAGTACTATTCTTGCGCAGTTCAGTGAGGGTAATAAGAATATGGTTGAACTTGTAATTGCCAACAATGACGAAATGGCTTTGGGTGCGATTTCTGCCTTGCAGAGTGCAGGCTATAACAAAAAAGGCGCAAAAACCATTCCCGTTTTCGGTGTAGATGCAACCGAAGCTGCCAGAACCGCCATTGAAGATGGCAGAATGACAGGAACTATCAAGCAAGACGGTGAAGGAATGGCAAAGGTGATAAATACACTTGTTGCCAATTTTAAAGGCGGCAAGGGTAAGTTTGAGGGAATAGATAAGGAAACAGTGGTTGGCAGTTGGCGAATCAACATTCCGTACTCGGCATATACGGCAAGCAAATAATTTTGGAGGTGTCGCCTTGGAAAACTCAGAATGTCTTTTAAGGATGGAAAACATCGTTAAGGTTTTTCCGGGAGTAAAGGCTTTGGACAATGTGTCTTTGACGGTCAAAAGCGGAACCGTTCACGCGCTAATGGGTGAAAACGGAGCAGGAAAATCCACGTTGATGAAATGCCTTTTCGGTGTATATAAAAAAGATGGCGGAAAGATATTTCTTGAAGGTAAAGAGGTGAATTTTAAAAACTCCAAAGATGCGTTACAAAACGGGGTCGCGATGGTTCACCAGGAACTGAATCAGGCTTTGAAACGTAACGTAAAGGACAATATGTGGTTGGGACGTTTCCCTAAAATATTTAAGTTCCTGCCATTTACAAGTGAGCGAAAAATGGAAAAGGAAACATTAAGGGTATTTGAGGAAATAGGATTGCGTGTTGATCCCAAAATGACAATGAGCAAACTGCCTGTATCACAACGTCAGATGGTCGAAATTGCAAAGGCTGTGTCCTATAATTCCAAAATAATTGTTTTTGACGAGCCCACCTCATCGCTTAATGACCGAGAGGTAGGGCATCTTTTCAAGATAATCGAGATGTTAAAGAAAAAGGGCTGCGGCATTATTTACATTTCGCACAAAATGGAAGAAATCTTGCAAATTTCCGACGAGATTACGGTTATGCGTGACGGCAAACATATTGCCACAAAGCCTGCAAAAGACCTTTCGATGAATGAAATCATAAAACTTATGGTCGGCCGTGAACTTAATAACCGTTATCCGCCTAAAAAACACAAAAAGGGAGAGGTTCTGTTAAAGGTCGAGGGCTTATCGGGAATGTATAACCGACTGAAAGATGCGTCGTTTAATGTCTGTCGAGGAGAGATAGTCGGTGTGGCGGGCCTCGACGGTTCGGGTCGAACAGAACTTCTTGAAACACTTTTTGGTGTGGCGCAGAAAAAAGCAGGCAAAATAGAACTCGACGGTAAAATTATTAAAAACAGAAACCCAAGAGAATCCATCAAAAACGGGTTTGCCTTTGTGACGGAAGAACGCAGAGCAACGGGCATTTTCGGGATTCTGAATATCCGTGACAATACGGTTATAACCGGCATAAAAAAGCACCTTTTAGGACCTTTTGTAAGTGCTAAAAAGTGTAAAAAAAGTCCCGATTGGGCGGTTAAAGCCATGCGAATCAAAACCCCGTCACAAGAGGTGAAGATCAGAAGTCTTTCCGGCGGTAATCAGCAGAAGGTAATACTTGGCCGTTGGCTTATTATGGAACCTACCGTGCTGATGCTTGATGAACCGACAAGAGGTATCGATGTCGGCGCAAAATACGAGATATATCAACTTATTCAAAGTATAGCCGAGCAGGGAAGAAGTGTCATTATGGTGTCGTCCGAAATGCCCGAACTTTTGGGAGTTTGCGACCGTATACTTGTTATGTCGGGTGGTCTTCTTGCAGGTGAGGTGGATGCGTCTAATACCACGCAGGAAGAAATTATGACTCTGGCCACAAAATACGTTTAAAGGTGAAGAAAATGGGAGAAACGCTTAACAAAAATAACGAAGATTTAAAGCGACTCAGCGGCAAAGAACGGGTAAAGGCAATTTACGATATAATCATAAATAATGCGATGTATATCATAATTGCCATAGCCATTATTTTTATTGCCATAAGAGTGCCGGCTTTTCTGTCGTTGTCATCTATTATAAATATAATAAGTCTTACTGCGGCAAAGTTGCCGATAGCCTTAGGTATCGGCGGTGCCATTGTTTTAAGCGGTACGGATATTTCGGCAGGACGTGCAGTGGGACTCACCGCCTGTGTTGCCGCATCATTGCTGCAATCGACCGACTATATGAACAAATTATTCCCCAATTTGCCGACCGTGTCACTGCCCATTGTTCTTGCGGTGGTTGTAGGTATCGGCGCTTTGATAGGATTTATAAACGGTTTCTTTGTTGCAAAATTCAAACTCCATCCGTTTATTGTAACACTTTCCACACAGTTGATTCTGTTCGGTGCGGTGCTTATGTACCTTATGATCGGCAACAACAACGGTCAGACCCTTTCGGGTCTTGACCCAAAGTACACCGAATTTGTCAGAGGAACTTTGTTTACCGTAGGCGGTGTTGCGGTTCCTAAATATGTTCTCTACTCGCTCATTATTACGGTCTTGATGTGGATTATCTGGAACAAGACAACATTCGGTAAAAATATGTTTGCAGTAGGCTCGAATGAAGAGGCTGCCAACGTTTCGGGTGTAAATGTTTTCAGAACTATAATCCTTGTTTTTGTGTTGGCGGGTATTATGTACGGTATCACCGGCTTTATCGAGGGCGGACGAATTGCATCCTGCTCGGCAAACACAGGTGTTAACTATGAAAGTGATGCTATTGCGGCTTGTGTTATCGGCGGTGTGTCATTTGTCGGCGGTACGGGTAAGATAAGCGGAATAGTAACAGGTGTCTTCCTCTTGCAGATCATCTTTGTAGGTCTGAACTTCCTGTCGGTTTCGGCTAATATGCTTTATATTATAAAAGGTCTTATAATTCTCACCGCCTGCGCCATTGATATGAGAAAATATTTGGCGAGGAGATAAAACGATGGGCGGACTTTACAAAAATGTCAGAATGTCAATTAAAACAGCCGATAAGATGGTTTTAATTTTGTTGGCAACACTTGTTGCGGTGACTGCTTTTCTTGTGACGAAAGGCGGATTTACCGTAAAGTTCGAATCAATGGGCGGAACGGCAGTTTCCGCGCAAAAACTCCAACACGGTCAAACGGTCGAAACCAAGATTCCAATAAGAGAAGGCTATACCTTCTGTGGTTGGTACCTTGACCCCGATTGCACAGTCGAGTGGAATTGTGAGGACATTGTCACCGAAAGTATGACCCTTTATGCAAAGTGGGAGTAAAGTAAAAGCCGGACTGAATATTCAGTCCGGCGGGTTACTATTCTCTTTCAAATAAGTAATTCAATGAGACGTTTATTTGCTTTTGCCAAGTTCAACAGTTCGGTTAAAGGATGCTATTACCGTATCAATGACTGACTGTTCAAAATCGGTAGACTTTAAGTGGTTTACACCCTCAATAGTGCTGCCGTTGGGGCTGCAAACGGCGTTGCACAATTTTTCAGGTGTCTCACCTGTTTCAAGTACCATAGCACCCGCGCCCAAAACGGTTTTGGCTGCCAGCTTTAATGCAGTGTCATAAGGAAGACCTGCCTTGACACCGCCCTTTGCCAGTGCTTCGATGAACATATAACTGAAAGCAGGTCCGCAGCCCGAAACAGCACAGCCTGCATCAATAAGCGATTCTTCAATAGGCTCAACGAGTCCCGCCGATTTGGTAAGCTTTAAAAATGTGTCAATATCGGCAGAGGTGACCTTTTCGCTGTGGCAGTAGAGGATAAGACCCTCACCTATCAGCGCAGGGGTGTTGGGCATGATGCGTATGATCGCACTGTCACAAAACATCGATTTTACCGATTGGGTGGTTATACCTGCCGCCATTGTAACAAGAACAAAAGGTGTGGTGCGCGATCTCAAAATTTTTGCAATTTGCTCCGCTACTTTGGGCAAAACCTGCGGTTTAACACCCAAAAAGATGAAATCGGCAGTTTTTGCAATCTCCTCATTAGTTGAAACCGAACCGCCGACAGCGGTTGCAAGAGTTACTGATTTTTGTTCGTCATTGTCGGAAACAAGAATATCGAAAGTTCCGGCTTTGGCAGTGGCTTTTGCCAAAGCACCTCCCATATTTCCGGCACCAATAAATCCAACTGTCATACAATTACCTCGTCTGTCCGTTGCCTAAAACAACGTATTTATAGGATGTCAGTTCATTAAGACCCATGGGACCTCTTGCGTGCATCTTCTGGGTTGAAATTCCAATTTCACAACCCAAGCCAAATTCGCCTCCGTCGGTGAATCGGGTTGATGCGTTGATATAAACGGCAGCGCTGTCGATAGACCTTACAAATCTTGTTGCAGTTTGTCCGTTTTCGGTAATGATGGCTTCGCTATGTCCCGTCGAATGTGCGGTTATGTGCGATATCGCCTCATCAATATCATCTACAACCTTTACTGCCAAGATATAGTCCAAAAACTCTGTGTCGAAATCGTCTGCTTTTGCCGCGGTGCCTTGGATTATTTCAAGTGCTTTTTCATCAAGACGGAGTTCAACCGCAGGCAAGCCTGAATTTTTACGTTCGTCGACAAGGGTGGATTTCAAATTCTTTAGGAAATATTTTGCTATATTTTTATGAACAAGGCAAACTTCTGCTGCATTGCACACAGAAGGACGGCTTGTTTTGGCGTTGTTAACAATATCAAGAGCCTTTTGCAGATCGGCATGCTCGTCAACATAAATATGGCAAATGCCCGTGCCCGTTTCAATGCATGGAACCTTGGCGTTCTCGACGCAAGAACGGATAAGACCTGCGCCGCCTCTGGGAATAAGCAGGTCGATGAAACCTACCGCCGTCATAAGTTCAGTTGCGCTTTGTCTTGTTGTGTCGGTTACTAAGTTTACGGCATCGGTGGGGAAGTTTGCTTTCTCCAAACCTTTTTTTAGTGCCGAAACAATGGCTACGTTGGAATTTATCGCCTCTTTGCCGCCACGAAGCACACAAACGTTGCCTGATTTTATGCTTAAAGCCGCGGCGTCCGACGTTACATTAGGACGGCTTTCGTAAATAATGCCCAAAACGCCTATGGGAACCGAGATCTTGGAAATTTTAAGTCCGTTTTGTCTTTCGATTTTCTCCAAAATTCGACCAACGGGGTCGGGAAGTTTTACAACGTCAAGAATAGCATCTGCCATAGCATAAATGCGTCCCGAAGTAAGAGTCAGACGATCAAGCATAACTGAACTTACAGAACCTTCAGCATTCTTTATGTCGATAGCGTTGGCAGCAAGAATATCAGCAGTGTTTTCTTTTAAAGCTTCCGCCATGCATTTTAAAGCAAGGTTCTTTTGTTCGGTAGTGACAGCCGACATATTAAACTTACATTCTTTTGCGTTTTTTAAAAGTTCTAATGTAGTCATTTTAAATATCCCTTTTAAGAAAAATTGTGCCAACTCGTTTTCCTTCGGCAATTTCGTATAAAATCTTGGGGTCAGAACCGTTGGCAATTATCATATCACAGCCGTTTGAAGTACAGATCTTAGCAGCCTTTAATTTGGTGTGCATTCCGCCTGTGCCGAGTGATGAACCTGCGTCACCGCCCAAAAGTTCAATCTCGGGTGTGATTTCTTTAACCTCAGAAATAAGAGTTGCACTATTGTCACGTCGAGGATCCGCTGTATAAAGACCGTCAATATCGGAAAGAAGAATGAGTCGGTCTGCCTTTGTATCAACGGCAACAATAGCGGCAAGAGTGTCGTTATCACCAACGGCGATTTCTTCGGTAGCAACGGTGTCGTTTTCATTGATAATAGGAAGGGCGCCGAGCTCCAATAAACGATTAACTGTGTTGCGGAAATTTTGGCTGCGTTCTTCATTTTGCAGGTCACTGCCCGTCAAAAGTATCTGTGCGATAATATGGCCGTATTCTGAAAAATATTTATCATAAGTATACATCAGTTCGCACTGACCTACTGCCGCTACCGCCTGTTTTGAAGGCATATCTTTCGGCTTTTCGGACAAGGACAATTTACCCACGCCCATACCGATAGCGCCTGAGGATACGAATATTATTTCGTCACCCGCATTTTTGAGGTCGCTGATCACTTTGCAAAGTTCTTCCATGTGTCTGATATTAAGATTACCTGTTTTGTGTGTGAGGGTCGATGTTCCTACTTTTATAACCGTTCGCATTTTTATACCTACTCAAAATTTATATTTTTATAATAAATACATTATATACGTATGGCACCTTTTTTGCAAGTAAATAAGGTAATTTTCGACAAATCAACATCTTTAAAAGTTGGTTTATTGGAAAGAGTGACAATTGATTTTAATAATAAATTGTGGTATAATTTAAGAGTTAAATAGTAGGGAGGTATATCTAAAATGGATAATTTTAAGATCCTTTATGAAAATCTCGGCAAGTTCGACGTTGGAAATGTTGTTATGCTGCTTATCGGCGCACTGCTTATCTTCCTGGCAATAAAGAAGGAAATGGAGCCGACTTTGTTGCTTCCGATGGGCTTCGGCACGTTGCTTGTAAACATTCCGCTGTCTGACGCTTTGGTCGGTCCTATCAATACGCTTTATCATGCCGGTATTGCCAACGAGTTGTTCCCGTTGCTGCTGTTTATCGGTATCGGCGCGATGATTGATTTCGGCCCGTTGCTTTCCAATCCTAAATTGATGCTTTTTGGCGCCGCCGCACAGTTCGGCATCTTCTTTACCGTATTTATGGCTCGTATGTTCTTCCCTGAGATCGATGCCGCTTGTATCGGCATTATCGGTGCTGCCGACGGCCCTACTTCTATTGCTGTTGCAAACGCTTTGGGTTCACAGTATGTAGGCGCTATTACCGTTGCTGCATATTCTTATATGGCGTTGGTCCCGATTATTCAACCTCCTGTTATCAAACTTCTTACAACAAAGAAGGAAAGAAAGATTCGTATGGCTTACGAGCCTAAGGCTATTACTAAGACAACAAGAATTTTGTTCCCCATTGTTATAACCGTTGTTGCATCGGCAATTATTCCGCAGGCAACCGGTCTTATAGGTTTCTTGATGTTCGGTAATCTTATCAGAGAGTGCGGAGTGCTTGATTCACTTTCCGAAACTGCACAGAAAGTTTTGGCAAATCTTATTACCATCTTCTTAGGAATCTCGGTTGCATTTAATATGACCGCAGATAAGTTCTTGAAGCCAGACACCTTGGTTATTATGGGCCTGGGACTTGTTGCATTTATTGTTGATACCGCGGGCGGTGTAATGTTTGCAAAGTTACTTAATCTTTTCTCAAAGAAAAAGATCAATCCTATGATTGGTGCCGCGGGCATTTCCGCATTCCCTATGTCCGGCCGTATTGTTCATAAGATGGGTCTTAAAGAGGATCCTCAGAACTTCCTTTTAATGCATTCTATGGGTGTTAACGTTTCGGGTCAGATAGCATCTGTTATCGCCGGCGGCATCATTCTTAATATGTTTGGCGCGTAAAAGAGATAGGAGGAGTTTGAAATGAAATTTTTAAGTTCTTTGTTTATGAATCTTATAAGTGCCCCCAATTCTTCTGCGACTCTTGCTGCTGCAACTGAGGAAGGCATGAAGTGGCATCCCGAAAAAGCTTTGGAAACACTCGACAATATGGGCATTGGAATGCTGGTTATATTTGTTATTATCGGCGCTATCATCCTCACAACCATAATTGTTAACAAAATTTTCAGCAAAAAGAAATAACAACAGCGTTAAACACCGTTCCTTGAAAATAGGAATGGTGTTTTTTTGTCGAAATTTGCCAGCAATATAGCTTTAATTTTCCTTTTTTGTGGTAAAGATTTGTTAGGTTTAACTATTACTTTTCGTGCTTAAAAATGATATAATTATTTGCGAATGATAGGTGTTTTTCAGAATTCTCGGAGGGTAAAATGTTTAGTCTTGGTGATACGGTGCTGTATGCTACGACAGGTGTTTGTGTAGTTGACAGTATTGAGAAAAAGAAAATAGGAAAGCTGACTAAGGAGTATTATGTTCTTAAACCTGTGGCACAGAGCTCGTCCACCGTTTTTGTGCCGGTAGATAACGAAGTGCTGACCTCAAAAATGAGGGAACTTATTACTAAGCAGGATATAGAAAAAATACTTGGCAATACCGATGTTTTGGATCTGTGGATTGAGGACGAAGGGGTCCGCCGTGAAGAGTTTGCAAAGGTGGTTGTGTGTGGTGAACGTTCGCGTCAATTTGCTCTTGCGAGAACATTGCGCAAAAAACAGTTGGAACTCAGCGAGAAGAACAAAAGACTGCATATTGCTGACGAACGAGTCTTTAAGGAAGTTCTGAGAATAATTGTTGACGAATTTTCGTTTGTGTTAGGAATTTCGCCCAAGGAAGTCGAAGAAATTATATACAAATAAAAGGAATAATTATTAAGTCGAAACACCCGTAAACCGTGTCGGTTTACGGGTGTTTTTTCGTTTTACGGGACAAGCTTGATTAACATAAAATTTTAACATGATTATTTATATACGTTTAGTAATCCACGTTATTAACAAGGTTATCCACAGAAAAATTGCCAATTTCCTTTAAATTAAAGGTCGAATTTTGCGAACAGGTCTAAAAACTATGTGGATAAAGGGGATAAAATATAAGGTTATTTAGTTTACATAATCTAAAAACGAATGAGTTTTCAAAACAAAAATACAATTTGTATTGTAACGCTGATAGCTGTTGCACCAACGTTGTATCGAATATTGTTATTTTATGGAAGTTGCATTTAAAAAGGAAGGAGTAATTATGAGAGAAATATCTTTCACTGTGTCGAGTGACGGGACAATATCGGCCGGTTCCGACTTGTTTTTAGGGTTTGGCGGAGAACACAACGCCGCAGTATTGAGGATTACAGTTGATGAGGGTGAAGGCTCGGTTTTTTACGGTTCTGAATACTATCGCCTTGTTTTTGATGATTATTTAAGCGAGGCAGTAAATTCGGATGGCGGTGTGATTTCGTTTAAAGTTCCGCAGAATGCGGTAAATCCTCCGTGCGTCGCCTGTCAGTTGGTGTCTTATAAAACGGTCAACGGCGAGATAGTTACTATTGCAAAGAGCGAGGTAATACGCTTTAACGTTAGTTTTTCAAAGCAGGGTGCTAACGCCCTTTCGGTAGAACCGGATGTTTACGAGCGTATGCTGGCAACGGTTGAATCAAGAAAGCAGGAGGCGTTGTCGGCCGCAGCTGCTTCCGAACAATCGGCTGAAATTGCAGTATCTAATTGCGAAAGAGCAGTATTAGCAGAAGAAAATTGTAATAAGGCAAGCAATAACTGTGATGAAAAGTCGGAAGTTACCACATCAGCAGCAGATTTTGTTTCAAGGGAAACAGTAAGATTTTATGAGATTTTGGGCAAAAATGGATTCTGCAACGCATTAAAGGAGGAGGTCTCGGGCGTAGGAATTTGCCGCATCGACGCGCCTTCTCCTATCAATTCCAACGTAACTTTGAGCCTTAACGGAACAAATCAACTTATGCAGGGTGCAGGGCAAATCTATTTCGAGCCGACGGAGAGTTGTATATTAAGAACAGATGAACCGATTGTTTGCGCAGGTAGCGGTACCGCATTTTTCACCGTTTTATTTACCGACGGAACGTCGGTGGATTTTTGTTTTCCTCAAGCTGGCGAGTATCTGCTTAACGTAAAATTATCGATTTCGGGCGACACGTTCTCGGTTGGTGGCATTTTGACTCAAAGCGACGGAACAGAACATTATATAGATGACTTCTTTTCTACAACCGTAGCTCAGGGCATTGCAATAAGCGGAGTTGTCTTTGACAGTGATGTGACTGTCTATGTTTACAGTGGTATGAATCTTAATACCGTATATTGTTACGGAAAAAATCTTTGGCCGTTGGGAGATGTCGAAGTTTTCGAAGCAAAAACCTACGATGTAGATCTTCCTGTTGGCACCTATACACTATCGGCATCGGTGAAATCAGGTTACAGCGCAAATAAAAACATTCGAATACACGATATGACCAACAACGTTTTGTTAGGATATCTTAATCAGGAACTTGATCGTTCATCAATAACCTTCACTCTTTCGGCACCGTGCAACAGGATCACTTTGTACGCCGCGATTCAGTTTAACTTGGCAACGGGATATACTGCAAATTATAGGAATATTCAGATAGAAGTTGGTTCACAGGGAACTGATTTTGAAGACTATAAAGAACCCATAGAGTACTTCCCGGATAATGACGGTAATGTGGTATTCACTCCGCAAGAAAAACATTTGACTGTTATTTCAAGTGATCGTCAGATCACAGTGAGCGCGACGTATTTCAAGGATATAAACTACGCGATAGACCGATTGGAAAAGGCGGTAATTGCGTTAGGCGGAGTCCTATGATAAGCGAGGCTGTGCTGGTGGCTTTAATAGGCTTGGGTGGGTCGTGTGTCGGTTCACTCGTTGGTATAATCTGCTCTTCAAAACTTAATAACTATCGTATCGAGCAGCTTGAAAAGAAGGTTGACCGACATAATGACCTGATTGAGAGAATGTATCGCGTAGAAGAAAAACAAGCCGTGTTTTCAACGAAAATTTCGAGCCTTAACCATAGGGTTGAAAATTTGGAAACCGATTTAAGAAGGGAAGCGATGAGTTGAAGTTTTTGAAAATTATAGATTGGGCGGATATTGCCGAGCGCACCTCCAAAACATTTATAGAGACATTTCTTGCTACGATTGCCGCAACTGATTTTTTAGGCGTTGCCGACGTTAAAACATTAAAATCGACCGTCGTATCGGTTGTAGCAGCAGGTGTTGCAGCAGGTTTGTGCGCCGTTTGGAATACGCTCGTTTCTTCATTAAAGGAGGCAAGAAAATGAGCGTTAATGTCAAAACTATGAAGAAAAACAGTAATGTTAATTTAAGCCGAAATTTTAAGGCAAGTGAGTTTTCCTGTAACGGTGTCAATTGTTGCGATGTTTTAATTTATGCTCCCGAGGTAATAGAGCGTTTGCAATGGATGCGTGATAAGTTGAAAAAGCCGATTGTTCTTTATTCGGGCTACCGTTGTGAAAAGCAGAATAAAAAGTCGGGAGGTGTCAAAAACAGCAAGCACATTTCAGGCCTTGCGGCAGATTTAAAGGTGCCCGATGGCATTACCTTGTCCGAATTTGCGGTATTGGCGGAATCGGCAGGGTTCAGAGGTGTATTGAAATATACAAAAAAAGGTTTTATTCACGTCGATGTGCGTGAAACAAAACCCTATTACGCAATTACCGAAACGGGCAAAAGTTTTAAATCACAGAAAACGTTTGGTGGAGAAATCGCCTTCAATCCGGGGGTTATGCCTAAAACCACGATAAAAAGAAATTCTAAAAGACTTACCAATGTTCTGTGGATCCAGTTTCAACTTAAAAAAGCAGGCTTTGACGTCGGTGCATTGGACGGACTTTACGGAGCAAAAACCTTTAATGCTGTCAAAAATTTTCAGGCAGTAAGAGGTCTTAAAATTGACGGAATCTGCGGAACGGGTGAAACCATACCTGCATTGAACGAAATTGACATTTAAATTTTGCACCTCTTTTGTCATTTGATAAAAGAGGTGTTTTTTTCGTCACTAATTAGCAAAAAATGCATAAAATATGGAGAGTATATTTAAGGAGTGGTCGATATGTGTTCGATTTGCGGTGTGATAGACTTCCTTGAAAAACCCGATGCGGAAATGCTTAAAAGAATGGGAACGGTAATGAAACATCGCGGCCCTGATGCCACCGGCGTTTTTACCGACAATTATGTGGCTTTTCATCACAACAGATTGAGTGTTATGGATCTTGAAAATGGAGCACAACCGATGAGGGCAACTTATCGAGGCAGAGAATATGTGATTTGTTACAACGGCGAAATTTACAATTCTCCCGAACTTCGTAAGTCGATGGAGCGCTTTGGTGCAAATTTCAGAACAACCTGTGACACCGAGACGGTGCTTTGGAGCTACATTATATACGGTAATGAGTGCCCTAAAAAATTAAACGGCATTTTTGCGTTCTGCGTTTACGATGTTCACGAACGCAAAGTGTTTTTTGCGCGTGACCGAATGGGAGTAAAACCGTTTTTCTACAACCTAAATAAAAGTACATTCAGTTTTGCTTCCGAAATAAAATCATTGTTGGAAAATCCTAAAATCACAAGAAAGGTTTCGCAAGAAGGACTTTGGCAGTTGATTTTTCTGTCACCCGTGACCTTGCCGGGAACTACTGTGTTTGATAGTATTGCGGAATTAAAGCCGTCAACGTGCGGTGAATACTCGATTGCCGGGTTGCGAATATGGGATTATTGGAAATTAGAGGCAAAACCCTTCGTCGGAGATGCCTTTGATGCAGCAGAAGCGACCGCCGACCTTTTAAGTGATGCAATCAGCAGGCAAACGATAAGTGATGTGCCTCTTTGCACCTTCTTGTCAGGTGGTCTTGATTCATCGGTAATAACGGCGGTAGTGGCAGAGAATTACCGAAAAAAAGGAGAAGTTTTAAGCACGTATTCATTTGAATATGAGGGAAACAAGCAAAATTTCAAAAGTACTCTTTTTCAACCGCAGGGTGACGACGAATTCGCGGTATACTTAGGTGATTGGTTGGGTACCGACCACACCGTTTTAACTGCACCGAACAGTATGGTTGCAGAGTGTCTTATACCGGCGGTGCAATCAAGGGATTTTCCGGGGCAGGCCGATATTGATTCGTCACTACTGTATTTTTGCTCCAAGGTGAAAAACAAACATACCGTTGCGCTTTCGGGTGAATGTTCGGATGAAATCTTCGGCGGATACCCATGGTTTTACAGACCTGAAATGCTATACCGTGATTTCTTTCCTTGGATTCACAAGCCGATGGAACGGGCAGGTATATTCAGACCGGATTTTTCTAAGGCAAAGGAAGGCTATGAATTCTTGTCAAATGAGTATCGCAAGATAATTGGCAGTTGTCCGACACTCCCCGGTGACAGTGATTCTATGCGTCAGTCGCGAATTGCTACCTGTCTGTCGGTTGGCTATTTTATGACATCGTTGTTGGAACGGAAAGACCGAATGAGCATGTGGTCGGGATTGGAGGTCAGGGTGCCGTTTGCCGATCATAGAATTTTAGAGTATGTATATAACGTGCCGTGGGAAATCAAGTTTGAAAACGGAGTAGAAAAATCGTTGCTCAGAAATGCAATGAAGGATTGGTTGCCCGACAAAATACTGTGGCGCAAAAAGAGTCCGTACCCCAAAACACACAACCCTGAATATCGCCGAAAGGTCACCGAAATGCTGGAAAGCAGGCTTTTTAGAGGCGGTATACTTGCTGAAATTGTCGATAAAAATGTACTTGACAGTCTGTTGCTGGGTGAAGATAAAACATGGTTTGGTCAGTTGATGTCAACACCGCAGCTGATTGCCTGGCTTGTTCAGTTTGACCATTGGCTTAATGAGTATAATGTTCAATTTTAAAAAAAGCGTTCAGTGGGTTGATCCACTGAACGCTCATTTTTATTTGTTTTCTTCGTGGTATTCTTTTTCGGTGTTGACGTTCCATACGGCCGACTTGTCATCAGCCTTGCCGACGGCAATATCAACCGCCTTAAAAGCAGTAACCATCGAATGATCCATATTGTTGTAGCGATGCTGACCGTTTCTTCCTATGCAGAAAAGGTTGTCAAAAGAGTTAAGGTAATCAATAACTGTATCGATTTGGCCGTAAGTGTCAAAATAAGCGGGATACGCCTTCTTTATTCTTTCACGGTGACTGTCGAGCACATCGTTTTCATCGATAACACCGATTTTCACAAGCTCTTTCGTTGCGAATGCAGTGAACTCACTGTCGGTCATTTGCCACAGCTCATCACCTTCGTTGCAGAAGTATTCAAGACCTATCCAAACAGTGTTTTTGACATCCTTTACCATGTAGGGTGACCAGTTGTTGAAGATTTGTATTCTGCCAAGTTTAACCGATGTATCCTGAACGTATATCCAACAGTCAGGAACAATATCACCAAATGTTTTGTAATTGGTCGAATTTTTGAGTTTTAGCTTGTTAACGAGCAGACCGACGGTCTGGAAATCACGGAACGGAAGTCCGTCGGCTACCGCCTTTACGTCATTGGGAACGTTTTGCTTCAAGCCGTCTATCAACTCGTTCAAAGGCATTGAGGAAAAGACGACATCGGCGCCAAGAGTTTTGATTTCACCGTTTTGCTGATACTCAACAGAAGAAACTATATTTTCATTAGTGTTGAGTGCGGTAACAGTGCTGCTCATTATAATATTTCCGCCTTTTGCGGTAATTCTTTCGGCAACAGCCTCCCAAAGCTGTCCCGGACCGAATTTCGGATACATAAAGCTCTCTATCAGTGAGGTTTCCTGTGTTTTAGCGGAACCTCCCAAAACCTTGCGAAACATATCCTTTGCAACCGCCCAAACTGACAATCCTTTAACCCTCTGTGAACCCCAGTCGGCAGAAATTTCACTGGGGTGCCTGCCCCAAAGCTTTTCAGTATAACCTTCAAAAAACATCGAATAAAGGACCTTGCCAAAGCGGTTTATATAAAAGTTTTCAAGATTATCTTCGGGCTTCTTGCAAAGTTTTGCGCAAAGATACGAAAAGGCTGCTCGAAGGGTTGTAATGAACCCCATATTTTTTATTGTCTGCCACTTTAAAGTTACGGGGTAATCAAAAAACTTACCGTTATAGTAGATTCTTGAAATGCGGTCACGAATGAGCATTACATCATCTGTATTTTCAGGGTCAGGACCAGTCTTCGCAAAAACCTTTTCTCGATTAAAAGCCTTGTCATCCATCGAAGGAAGACTTTGAACAGGGAGTATAGATGTCCAAAAATCAACCACTTGCTTGTCCTTTGAGAAAAAACGGTGTCCACCGATATCCATTCGGTTTCCATTGTATTTAACGGTTTGAGAGATACCGCCCAGTCGGTCGGTGCTTTCTATAATCGTAACTTGAAACTCGTTAGTTTCCAGTAATTTATATGCCGCAGTTAGTCCCGCAGGACCGGCACCAATAATGATTACGTGTTTCATTTAAAACGTCGCTTTCTGTAAAGAAGAATTTTCTTGGAACCAAAGTTCCATATAAACACAATAACCGTAGCGGTTACTTTTGAAATCATAAAGTGTATATTCAAACCGTCAATGAGCATTAGCAAGATGATTTCTGTTAAGCCTAAACCCACAAGTCCGGTTACAAGGTAAATAAGAAATTCTACCAATCGGCTTTTTATCGGACAATGTGTGAAGACTAAAAGTTTTGAAAGAATATAGTTCACGAAAAGACCCGAACAAAAAGAAATTGCCGCCGAAACATATAACGTCTTAGGAAAGGTTGTTTGTAAAAAGTAAAAAATCCCCCAATCGACCACAGTTGCAATTCCGCCAACGAAAATGTAGCGAAAAAACTGAACGAAAGGATTGTTAGTAGGGGATTTAAAAAGGCAGTGCAGATTAAATGATTTAATAAGCATCCAAAGTTCTTTCATAAAAGCTCCAAAAAAAGTGTTTGTATTGTTTTAAATCATTATACCTCAAATTGAAATCTATTGCAATATTGATGTGTTGAATGATCGGCCGGAACACCTTAAATACAGCAGAAGATAAAAAAATATAGCGAATTTTAAAATTCCCACTTGATTTTTTGATAACCAGCCGTTATAATACTGTGGTAACTTATGGAGAGATGGCTGAGCTGGTCTAAGGCGCACGATTGGAAATCGTGTAACGGCTAATACCCGTTCAGGGGTTCGAATCCCCTTCTCTCCGCCAAAACAAAAAACCACCCAAGGTGGGTGCGCCACAGTGACTAAACCGTAACATTAGTTTGTGCGGCACCTTCAAGTGGCAAAAAAAGAGCCCCCAGATATGGATAAACACCATATCTGGGGGCTCTTTTTGTACATATCTTGAATTTTACATAATTTTATGCTATACTATTTGCGTCGGTACGAGCAGTCAGATCAGACTTCGTGTGGTTCGCGGCGACGCGGGCGGCATCGTGCTCTCGAGCATGGATGCATTTGTTTGCGGCACATACTCCCCGATATACTCGTCATACACCTACACCATCACACCCGTATTAGGTCGTGAATGCGTATGTAGATGTGTACCTGTATGAGATGTAATAGTGTCGAGACGTATAAGACAGAACAGACTGGATTAACTGGTTTGGGAAGTCGGATTTGTGCTGGTGCGAAACGTGATACACGGCTGCAATGTTCCTTTGTTATTGGTGGGATGGGAAGTCCCCTCAGCTGCAGATGAGGGCCAATAATAACAAAGGAGGTGAGTTCGTGAAAAAGGCGGACAACCGTGTTATCATCATTAACGGTGATAACAACAAATTAAACTTTGGCGAGAGCAAATCTCGCCTCCCTGCTGCGATTGTAATTGCGCTTGGCGTATTTGCAGGCGCGGCCGTACTGGCTGTATCACTTTGCTGTCCTGAATTGCTTGCTGATTTTGTCCGTTTCATCATCAGCGTAGCAGTTGGTAGCTAACACCAGCACATTTTTTAAGAATTGAGGTGCAACGCCTTTGACATATACGGATTGTCCCCTTTATGGGCTCAAATCAAAGAAAATGCTGAGACGCTTACTGCGTATAGAGGACAGCAAATTTTTGAAGCAGGATTTCGTTGCTTCAATGGTTTCTCCTTACATAGATAAAAAAGGGAAACCTCGTCTAATAGAACCACCGCGCGAAGAATTGAAAATAATACAAAAACGGATCAAACAGATGCTGGGGCAGATTGTAGTGCCCAGCAATGTCTTTTCCGGAATAAAAGGCCGATCCTATGCAGACAACGCGGTAATGCATACCGGCAAAAATCGAAGGAACCTGTTTAAAATAGATTTAACTGCATTCTTTCCGTCGATTAGCAGGGAGACGGTATACTGCTTTTTCTGCGAGGAACTTTGCTGTTCACCTGATATAGCAGAGATTCTTACAAATTTTACAACCATTGATCTTGATAAATCACAGGCAAATTGTCTGGATGATATATATAGTTTCTTGGATTCGAAAGGCGTTTCCTGCAAGAATCATCTGATATCTGGAGCGCCTACCAGTCAGATTATGTCCTATCTTGTGAACCATCAGATGTTTGATGAGATGCAAAAGATTGCTGATGAAAACAATGCCGTGATGACGGTTTACGTAGACGATGTGACTTTTTCCACAGAAAATCGCATATCAAAGGATTTTAGAGACAGAATCATTGCCATAGTCCGGAAATACGGTTATCAAATATCCAAAGCCAAAGTCAAAAAATATACCAAATTGTATCCCAAGCTGGTTACCGGAGTGGTTATCGATTCAGATGGCAAGCCCGTCATTAAAAACAGCATGCGCGAAAAAATCATCAAGGAGCACAATTTCTTGCGCGAACACCCCGATAACACGGAGTCGCGCCAACGATTAAGAGGATTGTTAACAGCAGCTCGACAGGTAAATAAACACGCATTTCCAACCATATATAAATTTGCATACGATCAGGATAAGTAAGGAAGGGGCAATATTATGAATTTCACAATAAAGAATGAACAAATCGAGCAATTTAACGAGAGCGAAAGCTATTCGTTCCCGAAATATACTTCACAGCTCATTAACTGGGCAAATCAAAACGCGCAAGGAACTCGTCCAGTTGTTGTAGGACAGATGTCCGAATTGTTTCCAGAGTTTATGGCATCAACGTCTGATATAACCATCGCTGCGTGGAAGGAGTGGTATCTTGAACGATATCCAGATGCCTTCGATAAAGCAACCCAGAAAATATATTCTCAGGTGCAGAATTTGAGAGAAGCAATTCAATACATAGATGAGGACATGGTAAGACATTGGGTCATGGATCTCGTAATCGATAAAACTTTCAACGGCTTATATGTTCAAAAGGCTATTCTGGCAGCACTGGCACAAAAATCCGGCAAATCATACAGACTGGCAACACCCGTTGAAGAATCAAAAGGAATCGATGGTTTTGTTGGAAACATTCCTTATTCTATTAAACCCGATACTTATAAAACAATGGGAAGATTATCTGAAACCATCGATGTTAAGATGATATACTACACTAAAACCAAAACAGGATTAAAGGTTGAAGTAGAGGATTAACAAATGCCAAACGAAAGAATCATGAATAAATACTACAACGAAGGAGCGTTTAATCATCCCCATCGTATTGGATATATGATGAGCATGATTCGAAAACTGCGACCGTTGACGATAGACGAATGGAAAACATGGTACTTTTCGAATGTACATGACGAGGACTTTTTACATCAGTTAGCTGTAGAAATGAATAGTACTATCCCTTCTTCGTATGGGGCAACTGTAGATGAATGTGAAGATTACATATATGATGTCATGTTCCGAAGAACATTTCAAGGATACGACAAAGAAAATCAAGCATTAGCTCTTTTACGCGATGTTATCGATCCGTCGGTAGAAGAAGCGCCGAAGGAATGGGACACAGAGTATTTTATAGACTTTTATCTTCGCGACGCCGACGGTAACCTTATAGGAATACAATTGAAACCAGATACCTTCTATTATGGCAACTACCAATACGTTGTTGATATACAAGGAAAGATGCGGCGTTTCCGTAATGATTTCAACGCTAATGCATTTGTACTAAAATACATATCCAATAGTAGCAGCGGCGAAATTGAATTTGAAAATCCAGAGGTAATCTCCGAGATTAAAAGCCTACTTTAGTAGGCAACGCACTTAAAACGAAAGCAGCAGAGCATGATGAATTATGCTCTGCTGCTTTAATTATTGGTAGTTACAGGTAACGACGTTTCCATCAACAGAAACATCAACCACATGATCGATTTTAATTTCCATTTCCTGTTTTGTTTTCACCTTGAAATCGTGATGAATATTTAGATAACATTTCTCCTGTTTTTCGATCGGAAGCCCATCGATAAAGGCGCGATGTTTCATCAAGCGATCATCAATGATGGTGTTTAGTTGCATCGGTGATTTTTTGATATTTTCGATCGCAAGAGCAGCTATTCCGGCATCAATTTCAACACCAATACTATTTCTGTTGGAAACCATGCAAGCCAAATTGGTAGTTCCCAGTCCCACGAACGGATCAAGTACCGTATCGCCTTCTGCAGAATACATGTTAACTAAACGAAAAGGAATTTCAAAAGGATAAGAGGCATTTCTATCACGGGTTGTTCCCGATGCCGCAATAACCTGATTGGTTCCTTTAACTTCCCATAAATCAGAAAACCACACATTACGTTCTTCCCAGAAGTATGCACTTTTTTGACGTAGTTTTCGAGGAACGCCAGAAAATACTCGCTTACCTCCTTTTCGGAAAACCAAAATGTACTCATGTTCATACGTCACATATGCGCCAGCAGGATACATTCCGGATCCCATAAACTTGTTGGGCGAATTTGACGGTTTCCTCCAGTGAATATCCGGCAACACACTATAACCAAGACCTTGAAAGAAACTAATAATGTATGCATGATTAGGATACATTTGAAAATTGCCGTTGAGCGTTCTCGTGGCATCTCCGATATTAATGCAAACAAATCCATTGTCATCGAGAACACGATCGCATTCTTTCCAAATACGATTCAGAATTTCATGCATTTTAGTAAAAGCCAAAAATCCGCGCCCCTCGTTTAAGTCAAGTGTAATAGAAGGGTCTTCATTACAAAACAAGGAATCCCACATCTCAATCATAGGGTAAGGCGGTGAGGTGACAACCAGATTGACAGAGGCGTCTGGGACAGCCGACAACTCCGCACTATTAGCGTTTATTATTTTATGCGTAGTCATTTTCAGTCACCCCGCTATTTTTAATCAATTCAACAACATCCTCTATATCACAATCGAGCGCACAACAAATTTTCTCTAATGTTTCTAACGATACAGTTTCGTTGCGTCCGAGCTTTGCGACGGCATTTGTACTTATGCCGGCAGCATCACGCAATTGAGATTTATTCATGCCTTTATCGATTAGTAATTTCCAAAGTCGTGCATAACTAACAGCCATACATAGACCCCCTGATGCTTTTCTATAAGTATAACATACTTCTTGATAAATATCAAGATTTACTTGATATTTATCAACGGTCTTCGAACTAATATGTTCTTTTTGCTAATTCTCGGTTGTTTCGCTGGACTTTCGCGATTCTTTCTGGCTTAATTGTCCTGCCATAAAGGCAGGAGGTAATGCATATGACAATCGAACAGGCGCAAAAGGACTTCGACGAGCTGATCGCGAAGAACGGATTCACCCTTGCAGGACGCACCAGTGACACAGGTATCCCCCTCTACCATAGGGTATGGAAAAAGACGGTGCAGGTCGCGTGGCATGGTGAGCAGGAGGAAACGCTGGAAGCAAGAATACTGCTGAGCTATGGATGCCCGCTGGTGACGATCAAGCGCAACGGCAGACAGGATCCCAAATTTATCCGCGACTACAGCAGCCCCACACGAGCAATGAACGCCATCCGCGAAATTGTAAAGTTCGCAGGCTTCGAGTGGTAAGGGGGTGACAACGTGCGGAACATCATCGAGGAACTATACTACGGCAACGTTACCCCGTGCGATCGGGACATCGTCAAGGGCGGCACATACTCGCATCTACTGAATTTAGTAACGCGCAACGAGGACGACCTCATGCAAACGCTGACGCAAGCGCAGCAGGAAACCTTTGAAAAGTTCAAGGACTGCGCATCGGAGCTCAACGATGCAAATGAGATGACATCCTTCACACTGGGATTCAAGCTCGGCATGCGGCTGGCACTGGAGGCCATGATCAGTACCAGCGACATCACAGAACCCAAAATGTACTAATAACAAAGCGCCATCACATCTGGAGACAGGTGTGATGGCGCTTTTTGCGTTATTCAGTTTCGTTTGCTTTATCCAGACGATCGCGGGCGCGCTTGTCCTTTTGGTTTTTCGCCTTTCGTGCGCTCTGACATTCCTTACGTCGGCAGTACATTTGATTGCCGCGCTTACGGTAAAAGTAGCGACCGCAATTAATACAGACAGCAACAACACCGGTATAATCATTACGCTTTTCTGTCTTTCTTTCGGGCGGTGCATCATCGACAACCATACGCGCAAAGGTGTACCATGCTATATCAAAGATAGAATGAACATCGGCAGAAAAGATATACCGGTTGGATTTTGCATGGAGCTTGGGACGCATATGGAAGGACGGAATTAAGTCTACCAGTTTCGCTCGTAGCTCGTCGTAATCATCATATGGAGTACGGATAATATCATCGTCTAAAGTCTGTCCCTGCATTTTCGCATCAATCATCATTTCCTGCAGGAGATCACCACCAGCAGATGAATAATCTGCATCGGGCTGTTCCACAGGAACGTAACGGTACTTTTCAAAATACGGAATAGGATCGAAATAGCGGCCTGCTTTGCAAATATCCAGTATCAATTCTTCCTGCCCCATGCAGGCAGCATCAATTGCGGCATAGAAACGAGAAGCAAAGTAAATACGGTTTAGATCTTCCATGAATTTGGATATGGAGAAGGTCGCTTCCTTCTTTAATACCATGGCAATTTCGGCTGGCGTGAAGTTGGGATCGCGAACAAGAGTATTTACATCGTCGACGAAATACGGATGAACGAATTTTTTGCACCACCGGATGATCAGTTCAAACGGCTCCTGCTTTGTTTCGGGACTGTCAATAATACGCGCCAAGTTACAAAGACTGGACAGCAGCATACCACCACTAATATCGGAAAAGCTCTTGTAATCCGATTCGGTACCGTTAATGACAGGATACGCAACGAGATCATCATTCATATAATCCCAATCGTATTGCGCAAACTGGGTAACCTTGTAGCCCAGCTGCCCAACGCCACCGATTTCACCGAAACCTAAAACGTCGGTCGCCCTGTCAATTTCATATTCAAAATCAAAGTTTTCTCTGTAATAACCCATATCCTACTCCAAACAGCCAATGTGTCACCGTAAGCGTCACCGGCAAGAATTTGTATCTGGTGACATTATACTGTATAATTGAGATAAAAGCAAGAGCAAACCATAGCAAATGCTTTAGCGGATGGTGCCGATAGGCCTTCCCGCGAGACCCAAGGGAGTAGTCTACCCAAAATCAGAAGAAAGGAGCAGCAGGATGAAGTCCAGAAAGAAGCAGCGGGAGAATCGCAGAATGAAGGCCAAAGAGGAAAAGATCAAATTCCGAAACATGTACGGATACAAAGATCCGACACCCTACTTGGCAGTGCGAAATATCATGGCCGCACAGAAAACCGCATCGGTACAACATCAGCCACCTAAGGTTGCCGTTTAAGGCGATTGTAGGGTGGTATTTTTGTACCCATTTTTAAGAAGAAGGAGGTGAAAAAACATGGAGAAAGCAACGATGAGCGTGCAGGAATTGTCCGCACACATGGGAATCAGCTTGCCTAAGGCGTATGAGCTTACCAAGCGAGAGGGATTCCCCACTATCCGCATTGGAACAAGGATTCTTGTTCCCGTAGACGCCTTTAAGGAATGGTTGAAGGAAAATGCAAACTGAAATCAACACCAACCACAACACCGAAAGGAGGTGAAACGAAATGAAAGGATTTACCATCTACACCGCAAACTGCACCGGCAACGCCAAGAATTGCGTCTACCCCAATGTGATTGAGGTGACGGATATTGCTTCGATGGAACGGGCAATGCAGCGCGATCATGTGTGCGCTATGTACCGTGATCATAAACGCAGCGCAGCAGGATTCGAATGGTCTGACTGCATCCCTATGGATTGCGACAACGATCACAGCGAGGATCCCGAACAGTGGAAACAGCCAGAGGATGTGGTGGCGGCATTCCCGAATGTGACCTTCGCGGTTTGTTACAGCCGCAACCATATGAAGGAAAAGAACGGCCGCGCAGCTCGTCCCAAGTTCCACTGTTACTTTCCTATAAATAAGGTAACGGACAGCAAAACCTATACTGCTATGAAACATCAAATCCAGAAGCAGTTCCCGTGGTTTGATGCCAATGCACTGGACGCAGCTCGCTTCTACTTCGGTACCGAGCAGCCGGAAGTCATGTTCTTCGCAGGAGACAAAACAGTGGATCAGGTGCTACCCGCAGCGATCACCGCGGGCAACCGAAATACGACGCTGTCTCAAAAAGCAGGCAAACTCATCAAGCGATATGGTGATACAGCCAAAGCGGAACAATTGTTCAAGATAGAAGCGGAACGATGTGTGCCGCCTCTGTCGGAGGATGAGCTTGCAAACATATGGAGCAGCGCCAAGAAGTTCGGTGAGCGGATTGCCGAGCGGGATGATTATATTCCGCCGGAGCAGTTCAATACACCGGCAGAAAAGTTGACAGCAATGCGGCCAGAGAGCAATCGTCGCTATGCGTGGTCTGATATTGGTGCCAGCCGCCTGTTTGCGGATTACTACAAGGATATCGTCCGCTATGTACCAGAGCGCAAAAGCTGGTACTGTTACGCAGACGGTGTGTGGAGTGCAGACGTCGGCAACCTCAAAGCAATGGAATATTGTAAGGAGTTGGCAGACGCCATGCTCATATATGCACTATCCATACAGGATGAGCAGAAACGGCAGGAGTTCCTAAAGTATTGCGGCAAGTGGCAGACCCGCCGTGTACGCGACACCATTCTTCGTGATGCACAGGGAATTTACCCCATTGCCATGAGTGAGTTTGATTGCGACCCCTATGTATTCAATTGTAGGAACGGCACCTTACATCTGGACACGATGGAATTCACCGAGCATCGTGCCGAAGACAGGCTGACCAAGATCAGCGACGTGGCATACGATCCCGAAGCTCATTGCAGCAGATTTCTAACCTTCGTGGATGAGATCACCAGTGGTAACGCAGACACAGCGAAGTTCTTACAGAAAGCGCTGGGCTACGGTATTAGCGGCGATACCCGCCATGAGTGCTTATTCATTCTATACGGCGCCAAGACCCGAAACGGCAAAGGAACCTTGTGTGAGAGTGTTCTCAAGGTGCTGGGCAGCTACGGCTGCACCGCAAGGCCGGAGACGATCAGCATTAAGCAGAATGTTAGTAGCCAGACACCCAGTGAGGATATTGCGAGACTGGCAGGAGTGAGATTCACAAACATATCTGAGCCTGGACGCGGACTGGTGCTCAATGCAGCACAGGTCAAAAGCATGACAGGTAACGATACCCTCAACGCCAGATTCCTACATGAAAACAGCTTTGATTTCAAACCGCAATTCAAGCTCTACATCAACACCAACTATCTGCCGGTGATCAACGACATGACGCTGTTCAGCAGCGGGCGTGTAGTGATCATCCCCTTCGATCGACACTTCGAAGAATCCGAGCAGGACAGAACGCTGAAATCCGAGTTTGCAAAACCTCAGAATCAGAGCGCTATCCTCAACTGGCTGGTGGAGGGATACCGCCTTGCCATGCAGGAAGGGCTGACGCAACCGGCAGCCGTAATCGCCGCCACCGCTGAGTACAAGCAGGACAGCGATAAGGTGATGCAGTTTGTAGAGGAAAAGCTGGAGGCCACTCCCGCCGCAGAAACAAAGACGGCCATCGTATATGAGTGCTACCGAGCTTGGTGTACTGAAAACGGATGCTATGCAGAAAGCAACCGCAACTTCAACCAAGCATTACGAGGCTTTGCCGAGGTGGTAAGAAAGCATCCACGGGAAGGCGGCGGGCAAACAACCATACTTCGCGGATACCGCATCAAAGGTATGGCGCAAGCGATATAAACCATATGCGCAGAATTGCGCAGGTAAAATAGGTCTTTTCTATAAAGAAAGCAAATTTCAAAACAACCTAAATAACCTGCACAAACTTGCGCACAGACGAAAGGAGTGAAAAACAACGTGAGAGATTACAAGTTCTACAGCACAAAAGATGGCAGGATGCCGATGACTATGCCGGATGCACCAGACTTCGGTGACAGCCAGAAGGATGCGGTTACCATGTACCACACCGCTGACGGTGAGCCGGTGATCCTTCGTAGGAGCATCGCGCTGACACCCATGCCGTGGTGTATCCACAGAGGTACCAGTACCGTGTTCTTCAGCTGCTACAGAGATGCCATCAACCACTGCCGCAGGCGCGGCTACAAACTGATCGAGGAAGGAGGAAACATATGAGCTGGAAGGACAAGCTGTTCGGCAGCAGAATCCTTGCCGTCGGCAAGCGCAGATACAAGAAGGCCAACGGCACCACGATCACTGTCTCCAAAGATATCCGCTACACCGTTAAAGATGGCAGCAGTACCATCCACATGTATGATCTGGATGATGTAAAAAGCTACTGCAAGCACAGTACCCGCATTGACGGGTAGGGGGAGTCAAATCTCTACGCCTATTCTTCCCGAGACGGGCGTGGGGTCATACACGAAAAATCGGGAAATCAAGAAGGGGTATAGCCCCATAAATCAAGTTTTTTCAAGGAGGATTCACTAATGGACAAGTTATTCAAGTATTACGCTCTCGACGGCAGAGGCATTCAGGGAGCAAACAAGAGACCCATCGACCATGCATACGACAGCGCGGAGGCTGCATTCAAAATCTCCACCTTCTGTCTGGAGACAGCTGTACCCGGTACCTATCGTCTGCTGGCAAAGCATCCCACCGACATTCACAAGTATCACTATTTCAACATCAAGTGCCCTAACTGCGGCGGCACACTGGAAGAAATCATGCCCGCGAAAGACAAGCGCGTGCTGCCCATGTACGCATGCACCTGCTGCAACCGCTAATTAAAAGGAGGAACACCAATATGTATAAGACCACTGAATACAACCGCGAGTTCTGGAATGCAGCCAGAGCTAAGAGAAGAATCCCGCACACCGATGTTTTGGAGAGCGGCCGTGACAAGCAGAACGGCAGCTACAGACTGCCATACGAATCCAGCAAGAAGTTCGAAGCACTTCGCCAGAAAGAAAACCTGTTCCGTCGCATCGGTACCGTCATGAGCGCACCTAAGGGTGATTATACCATCTGGGCACACGACAACGAGCCAGAGGTCACTTGGCTCACCGACAAGGATCCCATGTTCTTTGAAAATGTGGAGACATACGACGATTACCAGTTAACCGGCCACACTCTCGGCTGCGCTACCCGCATCTCCGAGGACTTCGCTGCCGACGCAGGCTTCGATGTGGAAGGTCAGATCACCAGAGAGTTTGCCAGAAGTATCGGGCGCGCCGAGGAAGATGTTTGCATCAACGGCGATGGCGTCCATACCCCCAAGGGTTTCTTAAAGGAAGCTCTTGTCGGTCAGTATACCCTCGGTATCGACTACAGTGACGTAGTCGAGCTGTTCTTCGCACAGGATGAGGAATACCGCCGTAACAGCGTGTGGATCATGAACAACGAAACCGCCTACAAGCTCCGCACCAAGTCGGAGGCCAAGCGGTCTTAGGAAGACAACTCTGCCTTT
>JAZRMK010000068.1:0-11412 GCA_045647525.1 Acutalibacteraceae bacterium | reverse complement strand
TAAACATAATAAAAAACAGATATTCAATAGGATATTATAATAATTAAATAAATAAAAAACCTCTTGTGTTAAGTAGTGAATAATCAAACTACAAAACACAGGAGGTTTTTGTTGAATAAATCAATTGATATATTGGTATTACATACTTGTTTGCAATGTTTCTACCAAAATATAAATTTTGTCAATTGTGGTTACCGTTGTATATTAATAACAGCAAATTCACCGTCAATTGAAATTACAAATGCATCCTCGAATACAAAACTAAGAGAAAATTTTTTATTATCAGGAGGATACACAATAGTATCAAATGAGATACTCGGTGCTAAAACCTCATTACCCTTTTCGTCGATTATGCCTATCTTTTTGTCTTTTGTTACAAGAGCCAGGCCGTTGAAAAAGTAGCTAATGGTATCGTACCCCTCGCTTAAACGCTCTCCGGTTACCGAATATAAGTATTGCATGTAGCTACCCGGTTCACCAAATTGTTCTACAACAACATCGTTTCCAATCCTTCTGCCGTGGGAAACAATTTCATCTTGTTTAGACACGAATTGTGCCATATATTTATTCGAGTCTCTTCCGGCAGATATGGCTTTGTAATCGGAGTTTACTGCTACGGTTTTACCGTTTTTATCAACCTTAAAATACATTAAGCCGTTATCGGTTGCAACATCAAAAATTACATGTCCGTCAATAAATTGATACGATGCCTTGTAACTATAAACCGCCTCAACAGGTATGCCTGTAAAGTTCGGGGTATTGATTGTTATTTTTTTGCCGTTATAAGTGCATTCGAACGGTTTTGTGAAGGTGTCTTTTGAAATATGGTTCGTAATCTCGCCGTCACCTATGGAAAAAGTGAATTGTGAGGGGTTAATATATTGTATTTGAGAGTTATCGCTCGTTGAGTTTAATACGTTATCAGAAGATTTGTTTTCACTGTTTTCTGATGATGTGTTTTTACTGGTGTTTATCTGTTTGCAACCAGATAGTATGAATACCAACAATAAAAACAACACGGTGATTTTTTTCATTACAAACACTCCTAATGTTATAGAATATAATTTAATTGTATTATAAAAATTAAAAAAAGCAATAAAAAAACAATTACAAAAAAATTACAAATCTGTATCATTAAATACAAATGAATGGTCTTGAAATACTACTATCTTTGGTTTTATTGCGGTGAAATTTTGTTTCCAACTTGCCAATTATATCAAGACATGCTACAATTATAAAAAATTATAAATCAGGTTCTGACTTGACACAAGCATATAAAATATACACAGGCGGTGATTAGATGAAGAAGATTAATATATTACAACTTGTTGCATCAATTTTTTTGTTGTTTGGTAATATTATATATCTTTTAAATTTATGCATGGATATTCCTTTTGCATTATATCTATGTTCCGGTCCGTTGTTTTTAATTTCTTCAGTCTTGTATGGCGTTGTATTGGGCAAAATGATAAAGTTTAAGAAAAACTCAAAGGATACAGAAGGCAATTAAAATGTCATTGTGCTTTTTTGTACTCTTTTTTGCCCATTTTTATCGGTGTGTTTAAAGATAGTATTATTGGTAATTTGTTTTGCACATATCGGAAAGTCTCTTGATAATAATATTTTCGAGGTGATTTTCAATGGCTAAGCAGGGAATGAAGCGCATTGAGCGAACACATACAAAGGCGCGGAACACCGTCCCGCCCGTTCCTGAGATCCAGGGCAAAGCAAAGAGTGGAAAGGTGCTCGCGAATCCCGTAATCAACGGCACCGAGCCGCCGTCGCAAAAGGTTTATCATAATAATGCTCAAAGAGCAAAGGAAAAACCTATATCGTCTGTTTATTCGGCAATAGATACCGATCTTGCGAGAGATAATCTGGAAAATGATATCTCAGCGGCGGATTTGCAGGATATGTGATTTTTATTCTAATAAAGCTTTTAGCAATGCAAACCCCTCAAACCTCACAAACGTGTAATAGCGTATGTGAGGTTTTGTTTGTTAGCCCCCCATTATCTACCTGTATATTTTTTGTCTGAGGTATGTTATAATCATGATGTCGTAGCTAAGACAAATCTAATTTAAGGAGGAACTTTCTAATGTGTTTTAATTTCTTTGGATGTGAAATCATTGAATTCATCCTCAACTGCGATGTCTGCTGATTTTATTGGCTCCGGTCAAAGCCGGAGCATTTTTATTGAGTCGGTTATTATGTCTGTTTTTGAATAAAACTTTTACCGATTTTGACTATCACATATTCATTACTAGGAGGTATAATAATGATAAGAACATTAAAGTTGAAAAAGATTTTGATATCTGTAATAATCGCATCGATGACGGTAGTTATGTTAGCTGTTAATGCATCGGCTGCCTCAACGGTTCATAGGGTGGTTTCCGGCGATACAATGTGGAAAATTGCCGTTAAGTATCAGGTCGGAGTAAGTGAGTTGATTAATGCTAATCCCCAAATTAAAAACCCGGATCTTATTTATCCGGGTCAGAAAATAAACATTCCTGATCTTGATTCAGGCGTTAAAAACTTTGAAAAGGAAGTAATAAGGCTTGTAAACGAAATAAGAGTGAAAAACGGTTTGAGTGAACTGAAAGAAAACTGGGAACTTAGTCGTGTTGCAAGGTATAAATCTCAGGATATGAAGGACAACAAGTATTTCTCACATACAAGTCCTGTCTATGGCTCTCCTTTTGAGATGATAAAAAATTTCGGAATATCTTACAGAACTGCCGGTGAAAACATAGCCAAAGGTTATGCCACACCGCAGGCCGTTGTTAACGGTTGGATGAATTCATCGGGACACCGTGCCAATATTCTAAACGCATCATACACTCAGATCGGCGTAGGATATGTAGCAAGCGGAAACTATTGGACTCAGATGTTTATTGGTTAGACAAACAGCCGCAATTGTTGTATAATAAGTTTAATAGTTATTAACCGTGTGAGGTGGTGTTATGGTTAAACATCCTATTGACCCTGTATTTGACAAAAATTCAAAAATATTGATTTTAGGAAGTTTTCCGTCACAAAAATCACGGGAACAACGGTTTTTTTACGGACATCCGCAAAACCGTTTTTGGAAGGTCACCGCTGAGGTGTTCGGTTGTGACACACCTAAAACAGTTGATGAAAAACGTGATTTCTTGATATGTCATAATATCGCACTTTGGGACGTCATATCTTCCTGCGATATAGTGGGCAGTTCGGACAGTTCTATCAAAAGGGCAGTGCCGAATGATTTGAGCGAAATATTGTCGGTTGCTGATATAAAAACAATATTTGTTAACGGTAGGACAGCAGAAAAGTACTATAACAAGTATTTGCGTGAAGTTACAGGCATCAAGGCTGTTTGTTTGCCGTCGACCTCGCCCGCCAATGCTGTTTGGAGTGTTGATCGACTGGTCAGTGAGTGGCGGAGAATAATAGTCTGATTTATTTTTGTTTAACTTAAAGTTTGATCTTAAAAGTTCTAGTAAAAAAGTCTTAGGAAATACTATCCTAAGGCTTTTTGCTTTTTATGACAGACTGATAGCATTTAAAATGTTGCAAATTTGCTTGAAGAATTCCGAGTCCGAAAACCGTTTATACAAGCATAGTACAAATTTATAATCACCAAGAGTTTTCCTGCTGTTATTGAGCAAACTAAAACGGAAAAACAGCAGTTAAAGCTTTATCGGCGGAGGAATTATTATGGAATCAATTTGGAACAAGTCGGCAAAAAAACCGCATTTTGACAGTTTGAAAGGTGACAAAGACACAAAAGTTCTGATAATCGGCGGAGGAATTGCAGGCATTTTATGTGCCTACGAGCTGCAACGCGCAGGCGTGCCGTATATTTTGTTGGAAGCTAAGAGTATTTGCTCAGGTGTCACCGAAAATACAACTGCAAAATTAACCTTTCAGCACGGTCTAATATATCACAAAATAATAAACAGATACGGAATCGAAACGGCTATGAAGTATTACCGTGCACAGAAAGAGGCAATATCTCATTTTGTCGATATATTGAAGAACATTGATTGCGATTTGACCGTTAATGATTCTTATGTTTTCTCTCTCAAAAACAACAGAAAGATCGAAAAAGAGGTTACTGCCTTAAAAAGATTGGGGGTTGATGCTTCAATTTGTCAACGTACCGAATTGCCGTTCAGTGTGGCAGGTGCGGTTAAGGTGAAAGATCAGTTCTTGTTCCATCCGCTTAAAGCACTCTATGAAATAGCTTCAAATCTCAATATTTATGAAAACACAAAGGTTCTTGAACTGGCAGATCACTGTGCAAAAACCGAGCACGGCCGAGTTACCGCCGAAAAAATCATTATCGCAACTCATTTTCCGATCTTAAACAAACACGGCTTGTATTATTTGAAGATGTATCAGCACCGTTCTTATGTTGCGGCATTTAAAAATGCTCCCCAATTTAACGGAATGTATGTTGATGAAAGTGGAAAGGGTCTATCGTTAAGAAGTTACGGTGACATTTTGCTTGTTGGCGGTGGAGGACACAGAACAGGTAAAAAAGGCACCGCGTGGCGCGAGATCGAACAGTTTAAAAATACCTACTGTATAAATGCTACTGAGGTTTGCCGATGGTCCACACAAGACTGCAAAACACTTGACGATATACCGTATATCGGGCAATATTCTATAAATACACCCGATCTTTTTGTTGCAACGGGGTTCAACAAATGGGGTATGAGTTCCTCGGTTGTTTCGGCTATGATTTTGAGTGATCTGGTGCAGGGAAGGGATAATAAGTATGCAGATGTGTTTTCGCCCAGTCGCTCACTTCTCCATAAACAGTTGGCAATAAACGCAGCAGAAACGACAGTAAACCTTCTTACACCGACAAAACCGAGATGTCCGCATTTGGGTTGCGCTTTAAAATACAATGCTGAGGAACATTCGTGGGATTGCCCTTGCCACGGTTCGCGTTTTGATGAGGATGGCAGATTGCTCAATAATCCTGCGACCGATGATATAGGTATTGACAAAAAGTATAATTAGGTCTATATTTTGTTTTTGTTGCAAAACGTTTTTTGGTATGATACAATAAATTCATAAAGTTTTGTGTCGGGAGGAAACCAGTATGGCATTATCTGTTTGGGGAATTATTTTGATGATCCTTAAATTCTTATTTTTCGGTTTCTGAGGCGTAAATTCAAAGGCTTGATAAATATGAATTTGAATCACTGCACGGCTTTTTGTCGTGCAGTGATTTTTTGCGCATAAGATTCACATGAATTTGTTAAAATTGTTCAAAATTAAGTCGATTTAGGTTGACTGATATATTGAATTTTGATATAATGAGGTAGAATGTGATTATTTTGGGTATTTGTGCCTTCATACGTGACACTTTTTTAAAAAACACAATATTTTGTGTGCTATTTTCCATTAAAAAACGTTAAATTCAGCGAAGTATTATTATACGGGGGCTTTAAATAAATGAATAAAAGAATTTTATTGGCAACACCTACAATGCACAATGAGGAAATGGAGTTTGTAAAGCAGGCTTTTGAGCGCAATTGGATTGCGCCCTTGGGCTTTAATTGCGACGGTTTTGAGGCCGAAACTGCTGAGTATCTTTGCGAGGACGGTAAGACTCAATGCAGTGCTTTGTCGGTGGTATCAGGAACATCTGCATTGCACCTTGCAGTGAAACTTGCCGGTGTTAAAGCAGGCGATATCGTACTGTGCAGTGATATGACATTTTCTGCCACGGTCAACCCTGTTTGTTACGAAGGTGGTATTCCTGTATTTGTGGACTCGGAAAGAGATACTTGGAATATGGACCCCGAAGCTTTGGAAAAGGCATTTGAAAAATATCCCGACGCGAAGGTCGTAATGCTCGCCCATCTTTACGGAACTCCTGCAAAAATGGACGAGATCATGGCAATCTGTGAAAAGCACAATGCCATTCTTATTGAAGATGCGGCTGAGGCATTGTCTGCCGAATATAAGGGAAGAAAATGCGGTACTTTCGGCAAATACGGAGCATTAAGCTTTAACGGCAACAAGATCATTACCACTTCGGGCGGCGGTATGCTTATTACCGATACTAAAGAGGCTCGTGATAAGGCATTCTTCTGGGCAACTCAGTCAAGAGAACCGGCACCGTGGTATCAGCACGAAGAGATTGGCTACAATTACCGAATGAGTAACGTTGTTGCAGGTATCGGACGAGGACAGCTTCTGCATCTTGACGAGCACCGCGATTTAAAGGAAAAGATTTACAGAAGGTACGAGGAAGCTTTCAAAGATCTGCCCATTACCATGAATCCCTATACCGACGACGCAAAGCCTAATTTCTGGCTTTCTTGTATGACCATAGATAAGGGCTGCGACGTAAGCTTTATGACGATATTTGATAAATTGAACGAGGCAAATGTTGAGTCACGTCCTTTGTGGAAACCGATGCATATGCAGCCTGTTTTCGAAAATAATGATTTTATTTCGGTTGATGAAATTCCTGTTGATGAGGAACTTTTCAGCAGAGGTCTGTGTCTGCCCAGTGATATTAAGATGACAGAAGATGAGCAGGACTACATAATTTCTGTTATAAAAAAGTGTTTTGAGGTCAAATAAATGTACGCAAAGTTTTTTAAACGCCTGATAGATTTTGTTCTGTCGTTTATTGCGTTGACGCTTCTTTCGCCGATTCTGATTTTATTGATAATTATCGGCGCAGTTGCTATGAAGGGAAATCCGTTTTTCGTTCAAAGCAGACCGGGTATGGTCGATAAAAACGGAAAAGAGAAGATATTTAAACTTCTTAAATTCAGAACGATGAGCAATAAACGTGACAAATCGGGCAAATTGTTGCCTGATGAGCAAAGACTTAATACATACGGCAAATTTTTAAGATCAACTTCGGCTGATGAACTGCCTTCACTGATAAATATACTACTGGGACAGTTGGCCATCGTTGGCCCAAGACCGCAGTTGGTTCGCGATATGGTGTTTATGACACCTGAGCAAAGACGGCGTCATTCTGTCCGCCCCGGACTTACGGGTTTGGCACAGGTGAACGGACGCAATAATATATCCTGGGAAAAGAAATTTGAGTGGGATTTGGTTTACATAAATCAAGGAATCTCATTAAAGAATGATTTGTCAATTATTTTTCTGACAGTAAAAAAGGTGTTTATGCGTGACGATATCAACCGCGAAGGAACGGCATCGGATATCGATTTCGGCGACTATTTGTTAGAAAAGGGCGAAGTTGACCGCGAGGAATACGACTTGTTGCAGGAACAGGCAAAAGAATTGTTAGGAGTTTAAGTTAGATGGAAATCAAGGGTTGGAAGTATTACAATCATTCGGCTGTGCCGACAGGTGCCGTACATACGGAACCCGATACAACGCCTATTGAAAACGGTGATATTTGGAAAATCAGCGGTAGAACACCGATGCTTGCACGTTGGACTACCGATTTCGACTGTGGGTTTGAAACAAATTGGTGGTACGTCATAAAAAGCGACCCGTTTGATATAAATGCGTTAAAGTCAAAACGCCGTTATGTAATAAACAGAGGCAAGAAGTTCTTTGATGTTAAACTTATCAAACCTTCCGAGTATATTGACGAGTTGTATGAAGTCCAGAAGGAAAGCTTTACGGCTTATCCCGAAAAATACCGTCCGAGCGTTTCGTACGAAAGTTTTGTTGAAACGGCAAAGGAATGGGACAAATACATAGTTTACGGTGCGTTTTATAAAGAAAACGGAAAGTTGTGTGGTTATAATCTTCTGAATAAGCACGATAATGCGATGTATTTTTCGGCTCAGAGTACTATCCCTGAATATGAAAAGTATGAAGTTAATGCTGTTTTAGTAGCCGCCTTTTTAGAAGATGAAAAGGAATTTTTGGAACAGGGTGGATACATTTGCGACGGAATGCGTAGCATAAACCACGAAACGCAGTTTCAGGATTATCTCGAAAAATATTTTGGATTCAGAAAAGCATATTGCTCGTTGCATATCGTATATAATCCCAAAATAACCTGGGCAGTTAAATTTCTTTATCCTTTCAGAAAGATTTTCGAGTTGCTCAACGGCAACAAATTATTCCATCAGGTTCACGTTATCTTGAAGATGGAAGAGGTCAAAAGAGGTAAAGTATGAGTGAATTAGTTTCTATAATAATGCCGTCTTATAATACCGCAAAATTCATTGCTGAAACAATTGATTCCTGTTTAGCACAAACCTATTGTAATTGGGAACTGATCATTGTTGATGATTGTTCAACCGATGAGACCGATAAGGTGGTCGCAAAATACAACGATGACCGAATCCGTTACATCAAGAACAAAAAAAACAGCGGTGCGGCAGTATCGAGAAACAGAGCCTTGAAGGAAGCCAAGGGAAAATGGATAGCTTTTTTAGACAGTGACGACCTTTGGGTGCCCGAAAAGCTGGAAAAACAGATCAAATTTATGGAAGAGAACGGGTATGACTTTTCATACACCGAGTATTGTGAGATAGACGAGGATTCAAAACCTCTTGGAGTCAAGGTATCAGGACCTAAAACTATCAACAAGGCAGGTATGTTCTGCTATTGCTGGATGGGCTGTCTCACCGTTATGTATAATGCCGAAAAGGTTGGTCTTATTGAGATAGCGGATATCAAGAAAAACAACGACTATGCAATGTGGTTAAAAGTTTGCCGAAAGGTAAAGTGCCATCTTTTAAAAGAAGAATTGGCAAAGTACCGAAAAAGAGGCGGTTCTATCAGTAATCACAGTTATAAAAAACTTATCAAGTGGCATTACAAGCTGTTTTTTGATGCCGAAAACATGGGCAAGGTTCGGTCAACATTCCACATGGCAATAAATCTTTGCTTCGGTGTTATGAAAAAACTACTATACGTTAGAAAGGTCTAAGTACAGATTTATGGAAAGAGACAGTATAATTTATAAATTGCGTAGAAAATGCCAGGTTATAGCCAACGATATCCTTCCGAAAGAATGGATGTGCAAGCTCTACTCGCGAATTGTTATGAAAAAGTCGGTCGACTTAAAGAATCCTAAAACCTTTAACGAAAAAATTCAGTGGAGTAAACTTTATTACTATCCTAACAATCCGTTGGTTGTAAAATGTGCTGATAAATATGCAGTAAGAGAGTATTTGGAAGAAAAGGGTCTGTCCGATACGGCGGTTCCTTTGCTTGGCGCGTGGGACGATGCCGAAAAGATTGAGTGGGACAAGTTGCCCGATAAATTTGTACTTAAATGTGCTCACGGTTGCGCTTACAATATTCTGTGTCCCGATAAGTCTAAACTTGACATAGAAGCCACAAAGAAGCAGTTGAACAAGTGGCTTAGAGAGGATTTTGGCAAGTTTAATCAAGAACCGCATTATTCTAAGATTAAACCCCGAATGATAGTTTGCGAAGAGTTTTTGGGTGAATGCATTACCGACTATAAATTCTTCTGTTTTAACGGCAAGCCGGAATATATCTATGTTTCAACTGACCTTATTCATGACCGTCAGGCCCAGATCGGCTTTTTCTATACTGATGGAACAAAAATGCCGTTAAAACGTGATGACTATACCGATATTGAAAGCATCGAAATGCCGCCGTTCTTCGAGGAGATGAAGGAAGCAGCCGTTACCTTGTCAAAAGATTTCCCGTTTGTAAGGGTTGATTTCTTTATCGCTAACGGCCGATACTATTTCGCTGAACTTACATTTACACCCAGTGGCGGTATGATGCCATTTGACCCCGACTCGTTTGACAGAGAATGGGGCGACAAGATAGACCTCAGCAAAGTAAGAAAAGACTAAACTTCTGATAGTTAGGAGCTATTTATGAAAGTACTGATAGTGATGGACAACCTGTCTTGTGATTCGGGTGTATCATCTATTGTAATGAGTCTGTACCGTAATATAAAGAACGTCCATTTTGACTTTCTTATTTTTAAAGATAATGAAAATTCCTATATCGAAGAAATACGAAAAAATGGAAGCAAAGTCTATGTTTTAAGTAGTCTTTTATCACCGAAAACCGTTATAAAGGCGAATAAACAGACCAAAGCATTTTTTAAAGAACACAGTGGAGAATATGATGCAGTGCATCTTCATTCACCCACAATAAATGAGTTTACTTTGAAGTACGCGAAAATGTACGGTTGGAAGCATCGCATTATACATAGTCATTCTTCGATGACCTCGGTAAATCCGATAAAAAGTAAGGTGAATGCTTTTTTGCTGCGAAATGCCGTAAAATATGCAAATCATCATTGGAGTTGTTCTAATAAAGCTTCCGAGTTCTTGTACGGCAAGGATTTTGTTGAGAACAATAAAATAGAAGTTATAAAAAATGCTGTGGATCCTTCTAAATATTCATTTGACTCTTCTAAAAGAGAAATGATGAGAGCAAAACTGAGTTTGGAAGGAAAACGTGTATTTATTCACGTTTCAAATTTCAGTCCTATCAAGAATTTATCGTTTTTATTGCCTGCAATTGAACAAACAGTGAAATGCGAGAAAGAAACTTGTTTTCTATTTGTTGGTGACGGCCCTGTAAAAATCGAGTTAGAGCAGGCGGTAAAAGAGAAAGGTTTGTCAGATTATTGCTTGTTTGTCGGCAGACAAACAGATGTCAAATCATATCTCAATGTTGCCGATGCTTTATTGTTGCCATCAATAAAAGAGGGGTTGCCGTTGACCGTTATCGAAGCACAGGCAAATGGTCTGCCGTGTTTGGTGAGTGATACCGTGACACGTGAATGTGACACGGGAAATGCTCGTTTCTTTGAATTGAATGAGCAGGTCTGGACCGATGAACTGTTATCGTTTAAAGCTTTGAACGATGAGCAAAGAACAAGTGCGGCAAATGAGTTTATACATTCCGATTTCAACATTGAAAATGAAGCGCTTAGAATCGAAAAACTTTATATGAATATGGAGAATTTGTTATGAAAAAGCAGAAATTCGGCATTGTTATGAGGTTTTACAGGATTGAACGATGGCTGTATCTTCATAAATGCAAATTCCTCGCAAAATTGGTTGAAAAGTATATCTATCTGCAATTCAACTGTAAAATTCCGTATACGACCGATATCGGCAAGAACGTCGAGGTTGTTCACGGTATCGGTATAGTTCTTCACCAGAACTCCACGATAGGTGAGGGAACAAAAATATACCAGAACGTGACCATAGGCAACAATAACGGTCCCAAAATCGGTAAGAACTGCATTCTGGGAACAGGTGCTGTGATTTTAGGTGATATCGTTATCGGTGATAACTGTAAGATAGGCGCCAATGCTGTTGTGTTGACCGATATTCCTGCCGGCTCCACTGCCGTCGGCGTTCCTGCAAGGGTTGTAAAAACCGCAAAGTACGATTGATAGGTGAATTATGTTTTTAGTTTTAAGAAAAAATTTGTTTTTAATTGCCTTTTTTG
>JAZRMK010000067.1:0-12033 GCA_045647525.1 Acutalibacteraceae bacterium | reverse complement strand
GGTTTCATTAAAGATTTGCAGGCTAAAATGGCTGAACTCGGTGTCGGTAAGATCGCATCGGTTATGGGCCGTTACTACGCAATGGACCGTGACTTTGCATGGGATAGAGTTGAGAAGGCTTACGCGGCAATGGTTTACGGTGAGGGAATCAAAACTTCTGACCCCGTTAAAGCTATGGAAGAATCTTACGCTAACGATGTTACCGATGAGTTCATTCTCCCCACTGTTGTTGAGGGTGGAGCAACCATCGAGGCTAATGACAGCGTAATTTCTTTCAACTTCCGTCCTGACCGCGCAAGACAGTACACTCGTACCTTTGTTGACCCTGACTTTGACGGTTTTGAGAGAAAGAAGGGTTACTTCCCTCTCACCTACGTATGCATGACTCAGTATGATGAGACCATGCCCAACGTTTCTGTTGCATTCCCTCCCGAAGAACTTAAAATGACATTCGGCGAATATCTTGCATCTAAGAAGATGACCCAGCTTAGAATTGCCGAAACCCAGAAGTATGCTCACGTAACGTTCTTCTTTAACGGTGGCGAGGAAAAGACTTTTGAGGGTGAAGACCGAATTCTTATTCAGTCTCCCGACGTTCCCACCTTCGATTTACAGCCCGAAATGAGTGCTTACCCTGTTTGTGATGCAGTTTGCGAACAGATTCTTTCCGGCAAATACGATGCAGTTATCCTCAACTTTGCTAACTGCGATATGGTTGGACACACAGGCGTGTTCGATGCTGCTGTCAAGGCGGTTGAAGCGGTTGATGAATGTGTTGGCCGTGTTGTTGAGGCAACAAGAAAAATGGATGGCGTTGTATTTATCACTGCCGACCACGGTAATGCCGACTGTATGGTAGGTGAAGACGGAAATCCGTTTACTCCTCATACCACAAATCCCGTTCCCTTCTGCGTTGTAGGTTATCCCTGTGAACTTCGCGAAGGCGGCAGACTGGCTGACATCGTTCCATCTATGTTGACTGTTTTAGGATTAGAACAGCCCAAAGAAATGGACGGAGAAAGTCTTATTATTAAATAATTCCAAAAAATAGCCCCCGTAGGTTAAACCTACGGGGGTTTAATTATTTTTCAAGCATAATGTTTCTTACTTCTTCGGATATATCGTGTGTTGTTTTATCCGCAAATGATTCGGGTAACAACACCGCCTTATAATCAAGATAAACCGTTTTTCCATAAAGTTTTCTCTTTGAATACTTAACCGTCATCACAACAACTGGACATTTTGCCTTCTTTGCAACATAGAAAACACCGTCTTTAAAATCTTGTAATTCACCTGTTTTGCTTCGATGCCCCTCAGGATATATACCTACCGATGCAATATCGTTCTTGACTATATCAACGCACTTATGCAGTGTTCTCATCGAACTTCTGGGGTTGTCTCGGTCAATAGGTAAATAACCACAAATGTGCATAAGTGAGCCTGCAAGGATAATTTTTAAGTTCTCAGGCTTTGATACAAAAATAATACCGTGTTTTTGAAGACTTGGAATAGTTGTTATTGGGTCAAACCCCGAAAGATGATTCGACACCAACAAGAATCTTTTATCAGTAGGCACTATTTCTTTGCCGTTTTCAACCGTTTTATACCTAAGTACAAACAGCACAAGTTCGGCTGTTTTATTTAATAAAACTTGGAAGAACTTGTTTGGCCTTTCAACAGGTTTAGACTTATCGATAAAAAGTGACAGAATTATACAAACAATCATATGTGTTGCGAACAAAGCAAGAAAAATCACGGGCAACAGCACGATTAGTATAAGTATATGCATCGGTGACTTAACTGCATCGACCGCAATAAAAAGCAGAGCATCGATTATAACCGACAATACGGCATAAATTTTAATGAACACAGGCTTCCCTTTCCTTGATCCTTAGTTTCTCGGCAATTTTTTTAGGTACAGTAAATTTAACGGCTCTTGTCAAGGTTTCAACCTTGAATTCATGAGCAAAATTCAACTCACCGTCAACACAATAGCAAAGTTCATCTTCACCGATTATCTCTATAACTTTTCCTCGGCAATAATTGATGATTCCCTTTGCTTTCGGAGTGTCAAGATGTGTACCGTTTTTGTAATGGCCTATAAGACCCATAAACTTTAATCTTGAAATCTTATTTACAATACAAACTTCGAGTTCACCATCATCATCCAAGGACCTCGGCGCACACTGAAATGAACCGCCGACATATCTGCCGTTGGCAACAGTGCCCAAGAGCAGACAGTCTTTACCAATTTTCACACCGTCAACAATAACCTGCGCTCTTGTTTTCATAGCATTGATAAGAGCAGTTGCAATACCGACAAAATATGCATTTTTACCCGTCATAAACTTGATACGTTTGACCTTTTCCATCGTTTTGACAACAGCAGGTTCAAATCCGAAGTTTACAACATTGATAGAATATTTTTCACCGACCTTCATAACGTCAATATTATGATCAACACCATCAATAAGCGATTCCAGATCGTTAAAATCATCAGCACTTCCATAGTACTTGATAAAATCATTACCACTGCCGCAGGGTAAAACGCTTACACTTGCGTTATCGTGACCGACAATACCACTGACGACCTCATTAAGAGTTCCGTCACCACCGCAAGCATAAAAACGGTAGGTTTCCGATTTATCAGCACACTGACTTGAAACAAACCTTGTTGCATCATTTTTGCCTTTTGTGCAATAAATCTCGTATTCTATTTTGCCATCAAACACCTTTAAGCGCTCTCTGATTTGAGCAGAAGAGTCACGAGGACCGGCTGCCGGATTAACAACAAAGATGTGCTTCATACTATCCACTCCCATACACTTTCATTTTATTTTAATTCATGTGCTTTGTCAACCAAAACTTATTGACCTTAAACCGATAAAGAACTATAATAAATCAAAACGGAAGGCGGTGTCAGAATGTATTACTATACTTTAAATGAATATTTAAAGAAAGCCTTTGGCGAAAAGGTTTATAAACTTGCTCTGCATTCCGGCACAACCTGCCCTAACCGTGACGGGAAATTAGATACAAGAGGCTGCATCTTTTGTTCGGGTTCAGGTTCGGGCGATTTTGCAGAACAATGTAAAGCCTCGGTAACTGAACAAATTGAAAGCGCTAAACTTCGTGTATCAAAAAAGTTACAAAATGGCAAATATATAGCATATTTTCAAAGTTTTACTGCAACTTACGGACCTATTGACGAGCTGAAACGAAAATTTGAGGAAGCCATCAACCACCCCGACATTGTTGCTATTTCTGTTGCCACACGACCTGATTGCTTGCCTGATGAAGTTTTAGAACTTCTTATAAACTTAAACAAAATTAAACCTGTTTGGGTGGAATTGGGGCTGCAAACGATTCATAAATCCACAGCTGATTATATCCGCAGAGGTTATGAATTAGAAGTATTTGACAAAGCGGTTGCCGACCTTAAAAAATTTGGTCTTAAAGTAATAGTTCACCTCATAATCGGTCTGCCGAATGAAACGCAGGATATGATATTACAGTCGGCACGATATGTCGGAGAAATGCAGGTAGACGGCGTTAAATTTCAGTTATTGCACGTTTTAAAGCACACCGATTTAGAGAAGGAATATTATGACAATAAATTCACACTGCCGACACTTTCAGAATACACAAAAATAGTTGCCGAATGTATAAAACTAATACCGGAAAACACAGTTATCCATCGCATTACGGGTGACGGCGATAAAAAAATTCTTGTTGCACCGCTATGGAGTGCCGATAAAAAGTTTGTATATCAATATATGATTGATTATTTTAACGAAATCGACCTGATACAAGGACAAAATATAAAGGACCGTGAATGACAAAAACGTTCACGGTCATTTTTATTTACAAAGTTCTTAATCCTTTGGGATAATGATTTTTCAATACTCCATTTGATGCCTTGCCGAACCCTAACGGAACACCTTCACATCTGACACCTACATATCCCTTTAAAGCGGTGTCGCACTCGATCTCCTCTCCGTGCAAGAACTTTAAAATCTTGCTGTCATCTAACGACAGATCGATCGTCAGTTTTGCAGAAAAAGTTACATTGTTAAAAAGTGAATGTTCGGGTACAAAACGGTTACCCTTAACAACACCTGCCAATATTCCATTTTGAACGGGTTTTATCCCGAATTTTTCAATATCAGCTGCAACCATATATACAAATCCGTTTTTTATAACAACATTTTCAGGTGTGTCACCTAGGAAATTTTCTTTATAAAATTCGGCAAAAATTTTGTATTCGTTCAATTTTACATTAGCAACTGCCGGTTGCAAGCAGAAGTTGCAAGACCTGTCCTTTTCACCGTCACGTTCAAAAACCGCAGCAAAATGGCCTTCACCGCCGTTAAAATTGAAAATTCTGCGTGCAAAATCAATATTTTGGGCATCGGGTGCAAAACTACCAATAGCAGATTCGCCGAATTCTTTTTGAGGTTTTGTTAAATGAAAATCAGGATGACTGCTTAAAAATTTTGCAACGACCATCTCGTTTTCTTCTGCTGAATAGGTGCAGGTACTGTAAACCATTTTCCCGCCCTTTTTCAACATTTTTGCGGCGCTTTCCAAAATTTTAAGTTGTCGATCAGCGCAGGCTATTACATTTTCCGTGCTCCAATTTTCAACGGCTGCCGACTCTTTGCGGAACATACCTTCACCCGAGCACGGTGCATCGACAATGATTTTATCAAAACATTCGGGACATTTTTCGGCTATAATATCAGGTCGTTGCGACAAAATTACAGCATTGGTAATGCCCATTCGCTCAATGTTTGACTGCAAAGGTTTAACACGTGATTGAACAAATTCATTTGATACAAGCAGACCTGTATTTTTAAGTTTTGAAGCAGCTTGTGTTGATTTTCCGCCGGGAGAAGCGCATAAATCGAGAACGATATCGCCCTCCTCTATCCCTAATGCCGAAACGACCGAAGTGGCAGAAGGCTCCTGAATATAGAAAGCACCTGCGTGATGCAACGGGTGATTACCGACGCCTTTTAATTCAGATGGAATATAGTACGCATCGTCGCAAAACGGAGTTTTTTCCATTAAAAAAGGCAATTTTTTCTCTAAATCCTGACAACTCATTTTAATATTGTTGCAACGGACCGCACGGAATGCAGAACCTTCCAAAGCTTTTTCAAATTTTGAAAAATCATCGCCTAAAATGAGCTTCATACGCTCTAAAAACTCAATTGGTAAAGCCATTTTAACCTCCATTTTGCATAAGTCGGTTTTATAAAGGACATAATATTCATGAAAGCGGGGTGACATATAATGAACAACCAGAACAATAACCAGAATAACAACAATAACAACAATAACAACAATAACAACCAGAATAATAACCAGAACAAGAACCAGAATAATAACAATCAGAACAAAAACAACCAGAATCAGAACAATAGATAATGTTTCTTCACTGCGTCGCTTTTGCGACGCTTTACATAGCGATCAAATAATACATATATTATAAAAAAGCCGACACAAGTGTCAACAACTTAATGTCGGCTTTTTATATCTATTAACGGTTTATACCGTCCCAGATCAATGAGAATAACATATTAAGTCTTTCTGTTTCGCCTTTTAAGTAGAGAAAACCAAACAATGCTTCAACACCTGTTGCGCTGTGATAAACGCCTGATGTGGCATTTTTGGGCACCTGACCGACATGATTGTTTCGACCTCTTTTATAGATCGACATCTCCTCTTCGGTCAACTCATCTTTTATAAGTTCAAAAGCATCGCTTTGAGCATTGGCGTTAACATATTCGACCGATCTTTTATGTAACTCACCGACAGGCCTTTCTATTTCAGCCAGTCGGCTTCGTACCATCACTCCGTAGACCGCGTCACCTACAAAAGCCAACGTTGACGGACTGAGTAATTTTGGATTTTGCATTACGGTACGTAGTTAAATTCGATATCGTAAACACTAACGATATCGCCTTCCTGAACTCCTGCATTTTTAAGCGCGTGAATAATACCGCTTGACTGTAAAACTCTCTGAAAATACTGTAATGATTCGTAATCATCGGGGTCAACCGACTCCAATATTCTCAACAGCCACGGTGCTTCGATAATGAACACACCATCCTCGACAGTAAGGGTAAACTCGCGTTTTTTGGAAACGGTAAAATCCTCAACAGGTGCGGGCTCAGGTTCATACTTGATTACGGGCGGTAGTTTATCAAGCTCTGCCGCAACGCAGTTTATAACATCGGCAGTACCTTCGGCAATAGCCGCCATACATTCAAAGTATTTATAGCCCTTTGACTCAAAATATTCTCTTACATTTGCCAATGTTTCCTCATCGGTCAGATCGCACTTATTTGCAACAATGATCTGCTCACGTTCTGCTAAATCGGGGCTGAAATTTTTGAGTTCAAAATTTATTTTTTCAAAATCGTCAATCGGGTCTCTTCCCTCACTGCCCGAAACGTCGATAACATGAACAAGCAAACGACAACGCTCAACATGGCGCAAGAATTCGTGACCTAAGCCCAAGCCTTCACTTGCTCCCTCGATAATACCAGGAATATCAGCCATAACAAACGATTTTCCATCACCGATTCTGACAACACCCAGAGTGGGAATTAGTGTTGTAAAATGGTAATTTGCAATCTTAGGCTTTGCCTCACTGACAACCGAAATAAAGGTCGATTTGCCAACATTGGGGAAACCAATAAGTCCGACATCTGCCAAGAGTTTAAGTTCCAAAGTCACATTAAACTCTTCACCGGGCACACCGGGTTTTGCAAATTTGGGCACCTGGCGTGTAGGGGTGGCAAAATGGCTGTTGCCCCAACCGCCGTTACCGCCTTTTGCGACGATGACAGGCTCATTATCCGAAATATCGGCAATTATTCGTCCTGTCTCGGTATCTTTAATAAGAGTACCTCTCGGTACAAGCAAAATCAGATCTTTGGCATTTTTGCCACGGCATCTGCCCGCACCGCCCGACTGTCCATTTTCGGCAATATATTTTTTCTTGTATCTAAAATCAGCAAGTGTTGACAAACTGTCATCTACTTTAAAAACAACATTCCCGCCCCTGCCGCCGTCACCACCGTCAGGACCGCCTGCTGCAACGTATTTTTCACGGTGGAAAGACACTTTACCGTTACCACCGTCACCTGCTTTAATGAAGATTTTTGCTACATCAACAAACATATATTTTTCCTTTCGGGAATTTTACGTTTAAAGAAAAAACCCAGGGAGATTCCCCGGGTTTAGTGAACAAAACTTACTGCTCGACAGCGTAGATGCTGACCTTCTTGCGGTCGCGTCCCATACGCTCAAACTTAACTTTACCGTCAATAAGAGCGAAAAGTGTGTCGTCAGATCCCTTGCCTACATTTTCACCGGCATGGATATGAGTTCCTCTCTGGCGAACGATAATGTTGCCTGCGAGAACAAACTGTCCGTCTGCACGTTTAACGCCAAGACGCTTGGACTCACTGTCACGGCCGTTCTTGGTAGAACCAACACCCTTCTTGTGAGCAAACAGCTGAATGTTAATCATCAACATAGGATTACACCTCCGAATAAACTTTTAAGTGATTTCGATACTGTTTTGCGAGTTGTTCCAAATGAATTTTAAGCCCCAATAAAGTGACCTGCGATTCCTGGAACTTTGATTTAAGTTTTACCGACATAAAACCTTTTTCATCATCAACCTCAACTATCACCTCAGCTTTTACCACCTCTAAAAGAGTGTTAGCTGTGAGATATGCTGCTGATGAAATTGTAGAGCAAATAATTTTGCCCTCAAAATCGTCCGAATCAACAGTACTGTGACCGGAAATTTCAAAACCTGAAATGGAATCTTGTCCGAAAAACTTCACCTTAGTCATTTCAACACCGTCTTTAACCGATAGCGTTAATCTGAACCTTAGTGTAGGGCTGTCTGTGACCCATCTTACGAGCGGAACCCTTCTTGGGCTTATAGGTGAAGACAGTGATCTTCTTACCCTTACCGTTCTTAAGAACGACACCTTCAACCTTTGCGTCAACATAGGGAGCTCCTACTTTGAGTTCACCGTTGTCGTCGCAAACTGCAATAACCTTATCGAATACTACAGTTTCGTCTGCGGAAAGACCGAGCTTTTCAACGAAGATAACGTCTCCGTTCTGTACACGGTACTGCTTACCGCCGGTTTCGATGATAGCGTACATTGTTCTGGCACCTGCCTTAATATAAGTCTCGCTACGGTAGGTGGAGTAAACTCACTTAACATAAACCTACAATATGCGGCTCATATACTTTACCACAAACACTTTGTAATGTCAAGCATTTTTTTATCATTTCTCTATTTAGTAAGAGTGCCACCGTCGGTCTTTAAAAGTATGAGGATCTGTTCTTCATTCAACGTGTCTGAATTTATATAAACCAACACTTCTTCCCCATCAATTCCTTTGCATAAGAACTCAAAACATCGAACTTCTTTTCCTGAATTCAACGGTATTAAAACATCTTGATGTGATATTACACTTAATAATTCGCTCACTCTTTCTCTTGCCTTTTCTGGTGTCTGCTTATGGCTGCCAAATGTTCTTTCAGTATGGTTGGAAAGATAAGTTTCAGCATCGACTGACACGACCTCGCCGTTATCCAAAGCAACACCAACCTTAATCAAATCAGGATAGCATAAAACCCCATCAATAACTTCAACAAGATTAACGGTACATACGCCCTCTTCGGTAAAGTAATAGGTTGACTTAAAACTTCTTCCCGAATTATCATCGAGGTATTTTTTTGCGATTTCAACCGCCTTTTCGTAATCAACTTTTTCATCACCAATACTGCGGTGTTTTCTCATAAAACTTATAAAACCACCGCTTTTTGTCACGTTTACAGTCATTTCGTCACAAACAAAAGAGTAGCTTGGCATATTACCGGTTATTTCACCGCCATCTTCCAACAGTTCGGCAGATATACCTACGGCTACGGCAGCCTTGCGTTTTGCTTCTTCAACGGTTAAAACTTGTTGCCCTTTTAACATCTTGATCTCGCCGTTCAACACATTATCTGCAAACGGTCCGTCATAAACCAAGGTCGGATAATCGGCAAGCAGTTCTTCTATTCCTGCCAATTCGGTAATAAGCGCCGTATCGGTTGCTCCTTCCAGCAAATTTTCAATCTCTGCTGACCATCTGTCATTCGAATCGTACTGGATTCTTATTGCCTCAATTTGTTTTGAAATGTTTTGGGCAGATTCGGCCAAACGGTTGAGTGTCTTTCTTTCGTCTGTTGTCAAATCTCCACCTAAAATCAATTTTTTTGAAAGATATAATGAGTAATCACCTGACTGTGAGAGAAGCTTACTGACCTTCTCAAAACCGCCCAAAGACGACGGCAACTGAGAGAGTGCATTTTTTGCTGTATTACTTTCTGTAACGATCTCTGCGGTCAGTGTACTGAACTGTGCTGCATCCGACGAATAAACCGCCTTTTTAAGTGCAGAACTTATATTGACAAGGCTACCGTCAAGTTCAAAAAGACTCATACTGTAATGATTAGAGTTTACTCTTTTAAGATATCTGATTTCACTGTGCATCGTTGCAACAAAACATAAAAAAACAACAACTGCGGCAATTATAAAAGATGTAACACGCACTAATTTTCTTTTAGTCATATAAGAACTCCCTTGCATTTTTTACTTATTTTGCCACAAAAACTGTTAAATATTTATTTACATGCCAAAAGTGATTTTGACTAAAAAAATATTGTATTATACTATTATTTATAGTATAATGTATGTGATAGTGTAGACTAATATTGTTTTTCTTTAAATATGAAACCTTTGGGAGAAATATAAATGATTTATCTTGACAACAGTGCTACTACAAAGCCTTGCAAAACGGCTGTTGAAAATATAAATACTTGTTTGAATGACATCTGGGGTAATCCGTCATCTCTTTACTCCTTAGGAGTTGAGGCAGAAGATGTAATAAACTCTGCCAGATCGTCTGTGGCTGACACTTTAAACTGCCGTGAAGATGAGATATTTTTTGTCAGCGGCGGAACCGAAGCCAACAACCTTTGTATTATGGGTGCCGTTGAGGCAAAAAAGCGCAACGGCAAAAAAATCGTCACCACCTCGGTCGAACACCCGTCGGTGCTTAACACTGTAAAACACCTCGAATCTTTAGGATACAATGTTGTCACGGTAAAACCTGAAACTGACGGTAGTATTGATTACAAAAAATTTGTATCAGAAATCGACGATGACACGATTTTAGTTTCGATGATGTTGGTCAACAACGAAACCGGTTGCATCTTCCCCGTAAAGCAGGTTTCCGAATACATAAAAGATAACTTTCCGAATATTGTAATTCATTGTGATGCCGTACAGGCTTTCGGTAAAATGCCTATTGACGTTGGGGATCTTGGTGTAAATCTGCTATCGGCAAGCGGCCATAAGATACACGCATCCAAAGGCATTGGATTCATATATAAGTCGAAAAAGCTTAACATTAAACCTATTGTTTTTGGTGGAAATCAGGAATCGGGCCTTCGCTCCGGCACCGAGAGTGTTCCTCTGATCGCAGGTTTGGACGGTGCTATAAAAGAACTGACTGTTATTGACACTTTAAGAAAGACAACCGAGCTTTATGATTATGCAGTAGATGTTTTAAATAAAACCGGTCTTGTCAGGATAAATTCGCCCAAAGAAAACCACCTCCCCTTCGTTTTGAACATTTCGGTTTTAGGTTACCGTTCTGAAACAATGTTGCACTATCTTGAATCAAAAGGTATTTTTGTTTCAAGCGGAAGTGCCTGTTCAAAGGGTAAAGGCAGTCACGTACTAAACGAAATGGGTCTGTCCCTCAGTGTTATTGACAGCGCTTTAAGAATAAGTTTTTCAAGATACAATGATAAATCGGATATTGATGCATTAGCCTATGAATTGACCGGAATGTCAAAAAAATTACGCAAATCAAAAATTTAAGGTGAACCAAATGAAAGAAATTATACTTATAAAAAACGGTGAATTAGCGCTTAAAGGTCTGAACCGTTCGACCTTTGAGGACGTCCTTGTCAAAAGCATCAAACGCCGTTTGAGAAAATGCGGAAGCTTTGAAATCAAGAAATCGCAGTCAACCATCACGGTTGAACCTTATGACGATAACTTTGATTTTTCTTCCGCCATAAAATCCGTCAGCAAGATCTTCGGTATTGCGGCCTACTCACGTGCCCTTGCAGTTGAGAAGGATATAAATTCAATTATTGAACAAGGTGTTCCCTACCTTGCGGATGCTTTAAAGAATGCCAAGACCTTTAAGGTTGAATCCAAACGTTCAGATAAGCATTTCCCTTTAAAATCACCCGAAATCAGTGCTGAATTCGGTGGTGCTTTGCTTGAAAAATACAATCATTTGAAGGTAGATGTTCACAACCCCGATGCAATAGTAGTTGTCGAGATCCGCGATAAGTATGCTTTTATCCGTTGCGGTCAGCAAAAAGGTGCAGGCGGTATGCCGGTGGGTACCGGAGGCAGAGCCGAAATTCTTATTTCCGGCGGTATTGACAGCCCAGTGGCCGCGTGGATGATGGCAAAACGAGGCATTCAATTATCCGCGGTTCACTTTGCTTCTCCCCCGTACACCAGCCTTCGCGCAGAGCAAAAGGTTATTAAACTGCTTTCCAAGGTCGCGGAATATTCGGGTCCTATTGCACTTGACATTATTCCTTTTACAGAAATTCAAGAAGAGATCGCCGACAAATGCAAAGAGGAATACTTCACTCTAATTATGCGTCGCTTTATGATGAAGATAGCCGAAAAGATGGCCCAGCGTGAGCACGCATTAGCACTGATAACCGGCGAAAGTGTCGGTCAGGTCGCAAGCCAGACCTTACCTGCACTCTGTGCTACCGACAGTGTTGTAAATATGCCCGTTCTTCGTCCCCTTATCGGTATGGACAAAGACGAAATCATTGATATTTCACGTAAAATCGATACTTTTGAAACCTCAATCGAGCCTTATGAGGATTGTTGCACTGTGTTT
>JAZRMK010000066.1:0-9597 GCA_045647525.1 Acutalibacteraceae bacterium | reverse complement strand
GTCTATTTCGCTGTAAAGGGAAACGGTGTTACCGTCAACCACAGCGGACGGCGAATCTGTGCCGTTCGGAATATATTCACCGTTGTTAATACCTGAATCACTGGTTATTGACGAGGTGCCACCGTCGACTTCTTTGCCTTTCTTTGATTTATCGGAACAACTTGAAACTGATACTATTATCAAAACGGCAACAAGAGCCAAGGATAAAACAGCAAGAGCAATTTTCACCCAAGGTTTGAGTCTGCGTTTGTGCTTTTTCTGTGACTTTTGCTGTTCGCGTCTTTCCGGCGAATAACTGTCAAAAAAATCACCATAATCTTTGTTGTCAAACGGCATGTCGTCACCCCTTTATATAAGCTTCAAGTCGGAAAATCGGAAAACCTTGTGATACAAATTTTTGTTCGTATTCGGTTACTATATTACCTTCGAAATCGCTGTTATGAAGGTCGAGAGTAATGTTTTTCAAAGTAAATCCGAAATCGGATAATTGTTCAATGGAAAATTCGAACAACTGCTTGTTGTCGGTCTTTTGGTGGATCTCGGCCTGCGGCTTCAAAAGTTCCTTATAAAGTTTTAAAAAAGTCGGGCTGGTGAGTCTGTGGCTTGCGTGACTCTTTTTAGGGAAGGGGCAGGAAAAGTTGAGATATATTCTGCCAATAGACTGCGGTTTCAAGAATTTTGTAAGATACTCTGCACCGCATTTCAAAAAGCGAACATTGTTAACTCCCGATTCAATAGCCTTTTCGCAGGCTTGAACGATTACATTGCTGTTTTTCTCAACAGCTATAATATTTATGTCGGGATTTTGTTTAGCCAGTTCGCAGGCAAACTGCCCTTTGCCGCAACCGACCTCCAACCATATAGGCTTAGAGTCGTCGCCAAACCATTCTTTTATATCTATGTAATCTTTTTTATCGGCGGCGTGGCTGAAATCAAGCACATCGCTTACCCCTGAAATCAGCATATTGCCGCAGGCGGCCTTTCGGTCGTCCAGATGTTTAAGTTTTTTCATTCTCATAATATTCACCGAAAATAAGGTTGACCCTTAAAATAATCAAAATTATAAATACACTGTTATTATACCTTGTGTTGAAGTATAATGCAACAGAAAACCTACATATAGTGATTATTTCGGTAAAATCGACAAAATTGTCACCCTTGAAACGTATACGGTTGACAATCGGAACTTATAATAATATAATAACAAAAAAGAAAATACAACGGGGTGTATAAAATGTCGAACAGCAAAGGCAATCATATATCAAATGTTAAAAATATTTGCCTTACCGCGCTTTTCGTAGCGGTCGTTGTCGTCTGTTCGCAAATTTCATTCCCGTTAGGACCGATTCCTATAACCTTGCAAACATTTGCAATCATTATTTCGGCAGGGATACTTGGAGAAAAATGGGGGACAGCGGTATCGGTCGTATACCTTGCACTCGGCTGTATAGGTCTGCCCGTTTTCAGTATGTTTCAAGGCGGGTATGGAGTGATTTTGGGCGCAACGGGAGGATTTTTAATAGGTTTCGTGCCAATGAGCTTTTTAATAGGTCTGTTTTGTAAGGACGGCGGGGGATTTTTAAGAATCTTCTCTTTTTCGTTGTTAGGCTTGGTCGTGTGCTATTTTGTCGGTGTTGTGTTTTATGCTAATGTTTATCTTGATGGCAGCTTGCCGTCATACCGAGGCGCAATATTGGCGTGTGTTGTACCGTTTCTTATACCCGATATCTTGAAAGTGACACTTTCTGCGTTGGTGATAAAAAGAGTTAAAAAATTAGGGCGGTAATCTACCGTTCCTACTTGCTAAATAAAAAAAATGGTGTATAATATATAGGTAAATTTCTGCATTTGCAGAATATGTTTAGGGGAAGTTTATGTTAGAACTTAAAAATGTTTGTTTTACAGCGCCCGTTGAAAACGGAACAAAGGACATTATAAATAATGTAAGCCTTAAACTTGACGAGGGATTTGTTGCTATTACCGGCCCTAACGGAGGCGGTAAGTCGACCCTTGCAAAACTTATTGCAGGTATTTATATTCCTACATCAGGTCAAATTCTTTTCAACGGTGTGGACATTACCAATATGAGCATCACTGAACGCGCAAAGTTGGGTGTTACCTATGCTTTTCAGCAACCTGTAAGGTTCAAGGGTATCACAGTGCGTGACCTTGTTACCTTGGCAAGCGGGAAAGAACTTTCGATTTCTGAAGTATGCAACTATCTTTCTGAGGTAGGACTGTGTGCAAGGGATTATGTGTCGCGCGAGGTTAACGCATCTCTTTCGGGCGGTGAGTTAAAACGAATTGAAATAGCAATGGCTATGGCAAGAAGCACCGAGTTGACTCTCTTCGATGAACCCGAGGCTGGCATCGACCTTTGGAGTTTCAGTAATCTTATAACCGTTTTTGAAAAAATGAGAGAGAAGATAAATGGAACGATTCTCATAATTTCTCATCAGGAACGCATTCTCAATATTGCCGACCGCGTTGTTGTTATTGCCGACGGAAAGGTTCGCGATGACGGTCCTAAGGATGCGATTTTGCCTACATTACTCACTCCGTCAGCCTGCTCAGTGCTGACCGAGAAAATGTAAGGAGGGGTACAGAATGGCACTTGACAGTATACAAAAGCAGCTGTTGGAAAAGGTTGCAGACCTTCACGAAGTACCTTCCGGTGCTTACAATATCCGTGCAAACGGTGAGTCAGCCGGCCGAAATACGACTGCTAATATTGATATAGTAACAAAAACCGATAAACCCGGCATTGATATTATCATTAAGCCCAACACGGTCAAAGAGAGTGTCCATATTCCTGTTCTTTTGTCGGAATCGGGCATTAAGGAGACTGTTTATAACGATTTCTATATCGGCGAAAATTCCGATGTGGTTATCGTTGCGGGTTGCGGAATTCACAACGACGGCAGCGATGCTTCTGAGCATAGCGGTATTCATACCTTCCACGTTGGCAAAAATGCAAAGCTCAAATATGTTGAAAAGCATTACGGAGCAGGTGACGGCAACGGTGAGAATATTATGAACCCTACTACTGAGGTGTTTGTTGACGAAGGCGGATATGTTGAGATGGAGACCGTTCAGATTAAGGGTGTTGACTCTACCTACCGCACAACAAGAGCAACTCTTGCAAAAAATGCTACACTCATTATCGGTGAAAAGATAATGACCCACGGCAAGCAGACCGCAACGACCGATTTCTCAGTCGATATGGACGGTGAGGACTCGGCGGCTCACGTTGTTTCCCGTTCTGTTGCAAAGGACAACTCACATCAGTTGTTTATATCCAACATCAATGGAAACAACCGTTGCAGCGGCCACACGGAATGTGACGCTATCGTTATGGACGGCGGCACGGTAAGTGCTGTTCCTAAGGTAAATGCGAACCATACCGAAGCCAGCCTTATTCACGAGGCGGCAATAGGTAAGATTGCCGGTGAGCAGTTGATAAAACTGATGACATTGGGACTTACCGAAGCCGAGGCAGAAGAACAAATAGTTAATGGATTTTTAAGATAATTAAAAGCCTTCTCCATTGGAGAAGGCTTTTAATTATCCCGGTCGTTATTGATTTAAAAAAGGAAAAAGCGAACAAGCATATTGCTTGTTCGCTTAAAATTTTTCCTGTTTACTTAGAAACTCAGATGGCACGGGTAACCTTACCAGAACGGAGGCAACGGGTGCAGGCGTAAATTCTACGGGGGGTTCCGTTGACGATAGCCTTAACACGTTTTACATTGGGCTTCCAGGTTCTGTTTGTACGTCTGTGTGAGTGGGATACCTTGATACCAAAAGTGATTTCCTTACTGCAAATATCACATTTTGCCATGGTCTGCACCTCCTTAGTGAATAACTACATACAATCGCAAATGCTATGTTAACATATTCGTTTCTAATTTGCAAGCATTATTTTTAAAATTTAGCAAAAAAACTTGTCGGTTTTTTTACTTATGTCAAAAATAGGGAAAAATGCTGCGTAATCAAGGATATTTTGTTGCATTTTGATTTTCATTCTTGTATAATATATTTGATTTAGTATGTTTTAGAGTAGGAGTAGTGTTTGGTTTGAAGATTAAAGCGGTTATTTTTGATGTTGACGGTACGCTGCTCGATACTTATAGAGATTTGGCAAACGCCGTAAATTATGCTCTTGAAAGTAACGGACTGCCAACTCACGTTGCCGAAAAATATAAATATTTTTGCGGTAACGGAACTGAGAAGATGATAGAACGTGCGTTACCTGAGGATAAGCGTTCTGACGAACTTATTGCACATCTTAAAAAGTTTTATCTCGAATTCTATAACAAGCATACAGGTGAAGAAACCAAGGTTTACGACGGTGTATATGAAGTTATTGATGAGTTGAAATCAAGAGGTTTAAAGTTGGGCGTTGTTTCCAACAAGATCGACTGTATGACACAGCAGGTGATGAAGGAATATTTTCCTGATACGTTTGACTTCGTAACGGGCCAGTGTGACGGCATCCCCGCCAAACCAGATCCGGCGCTTGTCTTCAAAGCCATGCGTGCCTTGGGGGTTACGCCTGATGAATGTGTGTTTGTTGGTGATTCAGGGGTTGATGCTTTGACGGGTTCTAATTCCGGAGCTTTTATGGTAGGTGTTTTGTGGGGTTTCAGAGACGAGAAGGAACTTCGAGAAAACGGTGCCGATGCCATTATATCAAGACCTGAGCAGTTATTGGAATATATTGTATAATATACATTATATATAAAAGTAATCTTTTTAAAAGGAGAACTAAAAATATGAAACGCAAGGATTATCTTGGCTGGGATGAGTATTTTATGGGCATTGCATTACTGTCGTCACAGCGTAGTAAGGACCCAAGCACCCAGGTTGGCGCTTGTATCGTAAATCACGAGAATCGTATTATGGCTGTTGGCTATAACGGTTTCCCTTACGGTTGCAGTGACGATGTTTACCCTTGGGACAGAGAGGGAGATGCTTTGAACAGCAAGTATATGTTTGTCTGTCATGCAGAACTTAACGCAATTCTCAATTTTAATGGCGGTTCAATGAAGGGATTTAGAATTTATACAACTCTTTTCCCCTGCAACGAATGTGCAAAAGCCATTATCCAAAAGGGAATTTCAGAGGTTATTTATTTGTCTGACAAGTATGCAGACGCGGAGATGACAAAGGCTGCAAAGTTGATGTTTGATTCGGCAGGCGTAAAGTATCGCTTGTATGAGCAAACAATGAAAACAGCAGAACTTAAATTGTAATATCGGTTGCTACTTGAAAAGTAGGGGGAATTTTAATGAACTGGGATTTTTTGTTGAATGAATTGTTGTTTTATATCATTCAGCTTTTCGGCGGTCTTGCGTTCTTTCTTTATGGAATGAACATAATGTCGGGCGGCCTTGAAAAGATGGCAAAAGGTAAATTGGAGAGAACCTTGAAAAGTGCGTCTTCCAATAAACTTACGGCTTTGGTCGTTGGTGCAGTTATCACCATTGCTATTCAGTCGTCTTCGGCATTGACCGTTATGCTCGTTGGTCTTGTTAACTCAGGAATTATGCAATTCGGACAGACCATTGGAGTTTTGATGGGCTCTAATATTGGTACAACCCTGACTGCGTGGATTTTGAGCCTTTCGGGATTAGAGGGTGGCAACTTCTTTTTAAATATTCTTAAGCCTGAAAACTTTTCTATGGTTTTTGCTTTTATCGGTATCATAATGATTATGATGAGCAAGAAGCAAAAAAGAAAGAACTTGGGAAGTATTTTGGTTGGTTTTGCAGTTTTGATGTTCGGTATGGAAGTAATGTCGGATTCTATGAAGCCGCTTACTGAAATGGAGGGCTTTGCAAAACTTCTTACGGCGTTCAAAAACCCCATTGTTGCGGTTGTTGTCGGCGCAGTTTTCACCGGTATTATCCAAAGTTCCGCAGCATCAATCGGTATTTTGCAGACTGCGGCAAGTGCAGCAGGTAGTGGCATTACCTTTGGTATGGCAATTCCCATCGTTATGGGTCTTAACATTGGTACATGCGTAACAGCGGTGATTTCGAGTATTGGTGTAACTAAGAATGCAAAAAAGGTTGCCATTGTTCACCTTGCTTTCAACATTATCGGTACAGTTGTTTTTCTTATTCCTTTCTGCATCCTATATTATCTGACCGATTTTGCATTGTTGGACAAGTCTATAAATCCTTTCCAGATTGCTGTTGTTCACAGTATTTTTAATGTTGCGACTACATTTATGCTTTTGCCCTTTACCAAACAGTTGGAAAGATTTGCCAACTTATGTATCAAGGAAAAGGATGACGATACTAAGAAAAAGATCCTCCTGGATGAGCGTCTAATTACCGTGCCGTCCTTTGCTGTGACTAATTCTTTGGACGTTGTTGTTGAGATGGCCAAGGTTTCAAAATCGGCCTTCATAAAAGCGGTTAGCCTTTTTGATAAATATGATGAAAGTGTTGCGGAAGAAATCAAAGAAATGGAGACCCTTCTTGACTCTTATGAGGATCAGTTGGGCACATATATGGTCAAGTTATCTAAGGTTGGCGTTTCCGACTCTGATTCGAGAAAGATAACCAAGATATTGCACACCATCAATGATTTTGAACGAATTGGTGACCACGCGGAAAACCTTATTAGCGTTGCTGAGGAGATTCACGAAAAGAAAATTGCATTTTCAGAAAAAGCCACGGCACAGCTTGAACAGTTACAGAAGGCTCTTTATGAGATTGTGGATATTACCACAAGGGCATTTGAACTTAACGACCTTGAACTTGCCGCATCGGTTGAACCGTTGGAGCAGGTTATTGATGGTATTATTGCCAAGATAAAATCGGGTCACGTTGACCGTTTGCAGACGGGCGACTGTACTATTGAGCTCGGTTTTGTATTGACCGACCTCCTCACTAATTACGAGCGTATCTCAGACCACTGCTCTAATATAGCTGTTGCTATCATCGAATCGAAGCACGAAACCTTTGAGGCACACGAATATCTTAGTGTTATAAAGGCGAGTGGTGATTTTGAAAAAACATATAACGAGTATAAGGCTCGTTTTATGTCATAAATAAAAAAGGTTTAGGTGATGTTATGCCGGGTGCAATAACACATTTGAAAACCGCACATTATATATTGAAAAATGAAATTGCTTCGGTGTCACAGCCGAAGCAATTCTATCTTGGAAGCATTAGTCCGGACAGTGTTAATGTTAACGGCCATGCAGATAAGTCGATTCGTTGGCCGGCACATCTGCGTGATTCGGACCTTGATGTGTGGCTTAATAATGTTAAACAATTTTATGAACTGCAAAAAAGTGAAACGAAAAGCGATTTTTTATTGGGATACATTATACATATAATAACCGACATTGTTTGGGATAAGTATTTTGAAAAGCAGTTGTGCGGGCAATTTTTAACCGCGGGCATTCCAATGGAAATGTGGAAGTCGTACCGATGGGCAGAGTTATATGGTTATGAAAAACTGTCTTCACGCTCAGATCTGTTTAAGAACGACGTGCTTTTGGAATTGAAGAATGCTGCTATCGAGTCGGTAGGCACTCTGAAAGCAGAGCAGGTAGAGGATTACCGAAACTGTATAGCCGACTTGAATATCCCTGATGGACGTTTGCCGAGATTTATTGACGACGAGTTCATGAATCGTTTTTATAAAAAGACGGCAGAAATTGTGAAAACCGTTATTTAACTTAGGTTTTTCAAAATATCCCTTGAATTGTATGATGCTTTTGAATTTTTTATGATTCAAAGGCATCTTTTTTTGCGCACGTAGGTAATATCATTCACAAAAACGAGCTGAAAGTGTAAATATGAGCGAATTTTGTGAGAAAAAGCTGCTTTTAGAGGGGTATTGTGAAAAATACTCTCAAAAGTTTGTTAGAAATGACAACAATTTTGTAACCTTTTAATGCAAACACCCCCCAAAAAGCCTAAAAATTACAAAGTTGTAACATCTTTGTAACCTCATTTTAACCGCTTTTTTCGTCAAATTGCACAAACGGAATCCACATAGCATAGTTGACTTGTCGTAAGTTTTGCATATAATGGGTTTTAGCGACGAGAAATCGTGCGTAAACTATTAACAGAACAAACTAAGAAGCGGAGAGTTTTATGTTACAAAACGTTATCAAAAAACTTAATAATGTAGCACCGAAAACTTGGATGCGAACAGCGCTCTGTATAGTTGCAGTCGTTTTGATTTCGGTTGGTAGTTTCCTTTTGGATGAGTTTGTAATCGTTGACGGAAACACCATTTATCGTATTACTGCGCACGCCGAAACTGCACAAGATGCAGTTACATCTGCCGGTATTAAGCTTTCAAACGGCGATGTTGTTACAACCAAGGATGAAAACGGTAAGACCGTTATTTCTATCGACCGCACTCAATCGCAGTTGAATGCTGCTAAAAATAACGCAAATGGCTCTGTTATAAAGGATAGCGAGTTACTTGATTCGGCAACCAACAGCAGTGATATCGTTATTGGCGACAGCACTTCTAATGTACAAAATAGCGGTGTTATATTTGAATATGAAACCAAGACCGAGATTATAAAGCACGGCACTAAAACAGTGAAATCCCGTGAACTTGACAAGGGTACTACCAAAATCACAAAGGGTAGTGACGGTGAAAAGCAGGTTGTTTACAAAAACGTTATTGTAAACGGTGTTGTAGTTGCAACCGAGGTTTATAGCGAAAAGGTTATTACAAAAGCTGTTGATGAGGTTAAGACCATCGGAACCAGAGTGAAGCTTTCTTCCGACAAAGCCGTTATGACAAGCGATGATGTGAAAAGTGTTTCGCAAATCAAACCCTCTAAACCCATTGAACTTGACAAAAACGGTGTTCCTGTAAGCTATGCCGACTGCATCAGCGGTAAGGCTTCAGCATACTGGGGCGATAAGTGGACTGCTACTGGTGTTGCTTCTAAACCTGGATATATTGCAGTTAACCCTAACCAGATTCCCTACGGAACAAAAATGTATATCGTATCGCAGGACGGTAAGTATGTTTACGGTTATTGCATCGCGGCCGATACAGGCGGTTTCGCGTATAACGGTAGCGGCAGAATTGTCGACCTTCGTTTCCCTGATTCAAAGCAGGGATATGCATTTGGCGTAAGAATGGTTAACATTTATATTCTTGAATGATTTTAAGGCGGTCGCCATAAGCGACCGCCAAATTTGTTTGTGAGGTGTAAAGAATGGCAAAATCAGGGAACTTAGCGGAAAAGGTGATTTTGTTTGCGGTTTTCTTTGTATTTGCGATTTTGGTTGTGGCTTTCGCATACGGTTGGGACGATATTACGGGCGAATCACAGAACAATGATAATGTCACAAGTTTTCAGTATCTGACACAATCTAAATCTGACAGTGCATCCTCAACTTCTCCCGACGCAACAGGTCTTATCAATATAAATAAAGCAAGCGTGAGTGAACTTGATACACTTCCCGGTATTGGCAAAGCAAGAGCAGAAGCAATAGTTGAATATCGCGAGAAAAACGGTGACTTCAAGTCTAAGGAAGATATTATGAATGTCAGTGGAATTGGCGAGGGTATTTACAATAAGTTGAAGGATTTAATAACAGT
>JAZRMK010000065.1:0-13425 GCA_045647525.1 Acutalibacteraceae bacterium | reverse complement strand
TTTGTACGAGGACGGTAAAATCTGCCGTGCTACCGAGTGCCGCATCACCGTTGGTGATAACGAGACCATCGTCGGTAAAGATTTGGTAAACACCATTCTTTATAAGTACGATTCCGAAGGTGATCTCACTAAAAAGGAGATAATTAAGGCAAACGGCTCGGGTCAGACTATTACCTACGAAAAGGCTGAAAACGATTCTCAGATCGTAAAATTCAACATCGGCAGCAGAGTCATCACCAGCCATTCCAAGACCGATAGTTTCGGCAGAAAAGAGTTTGACGAGCTTCAGCTCGGCACAGGCTTTGTATCCCGTAAGTTCGCCATAAAACCAAACGGAACAGCCGAAGCAATTCGGCTGTTCCTCGGAAGAAATCAGTTACTGATCTAATAGGTCATCTTCTTTATTATAGGGGAGATCGGTTGGAGAGATCCAACCGATCTTTTTTTTTGAAATTTTTAATAAAATTTCTTTTAATCGACCCATACCCGTCCGGGTTGTTATATATATTATGTTTGCAGCTGTAAATACAAAGAAAGGAGTATCTTAATGGATGATATATACATGACGGTCGAACGTCATGAACATATGCTTAAAACACTTGAACGTGATGTTTCTGATTTGAAAGCAGTGCACAATGAGATTCGTTCTATGAATGAATCTCTCCTTACACTCGCTAACGAATTGAGGCACACCAACGAACATCTTGCAAGACATGAACGTAAAATCGAGGAAATCGACAGTCAGCCAAAACAGCGAATGCAGCAGATCGTAGCGGCAATAATTGTTGCGATGTCGGGCGGACTTGTTTCTATGGTTCTCGGCGCTGTCTTTGCAGGTTAGAAAGGAGAGATTCTTTTGTTAATTCCAAACAATACATATACCGTTAACGGCGTTGAGGTGCGTGAGAAGATCGTTCCTGACGGTCTGCGTTGGAAAGATGTTTCCAAGGCCGAGAAAGCAGGATTTTCTGCAAACGCGTTATATAAAAAGAATATGAAGCTCAACGGCGGAACAGGGAAGCCACTGTCGATTACCGTGCACAACACAAACGACCTTGCCGGAGTAGAGGATGACGGCGAACAGTACACGCGTGCCACCTATAACGAGAATATGGATTCTGCCAGAGTTCATTTTTTTGTGGACGATGTCTGTGCGTGGCAAAACTTAAAAGCCGGCACGGGTCAAGTTTCGAACGATCCACCCGGATCGGCCGAGGTGTCCTGGCACTCAGGTGACGGGTCGGTGGCTGATGGCGGAAATATGACAAGCATCAGCATTGAGATAATCATGGGTGATACCGCCGCACATGATGCAAAAGCACGTGACAACGGTGCAAGACTTGCCGCTTGGCTCTTGTGGAAACACGAGTTGACAATAGACAATCTGCTGACACATACATACTGGGTAAACAAGTCTGTCGGCCAAGTGTTTGCTCATACTGATGAACAGTGTACCAATCCCGTACGTGGAAAAAAGTGGTGCCCGTCGTATATTTTCGGCAGCACAAACAGGACAGTAGCTTTGAAAAACTGGCGTTCATTTAAAACTCTTGTCAGCGGTTACTTAGATGAGCTTAACGGAAATGTGCGGGAAATACCCGAAACCACACCTTCGTCGCTACAACAGTACGTTGTGACACCTGACTTCGATGCCGCCGTTAAAGTTAAAGCAGGAGAACTCGTAAAACTTAGTGGAGATGCGGTTTATTACAGTGGAAAATCTATTCCCAAATGGGTCAAGTCGCAAAATTGGTATGTTAAAAATGTAAGCGGTGACAGAGCGGTCATCGACAAAAATGAAAAGGGCGATAATTCAATAAATTCGCCCATCAATACAAGATATTTGACGGCCGTTGACCTCAAAAAGAATAACGCTGATGATTTTTCTCCGTATTTGGTGAAGGTGACGGCAAGCAGTCTGAACATCAGAAACGGTGCCGGCACTGATTTTGAAATTGTGGGTGCTATCAACGATCGCGGTGTCTATACTGTTGTCGCTGAAAGTGTTGGAAAAGGTGCTTTCAAGTGGGGAAAATTGAAATCCGGGGCCGGATGGATCTCTTTGGATCATACAAAAATGTTGTAAAGTAAGGTGATAATATGGAGTTTGTTGAATGGTCGATGTTAGCAACCTATGCCGGAGCACTGGCAATGGTTCTCATCGTTACTCAGTTTACCAAGGGTTTTAGGCTTATTAAAAAGTTACCTACACAGTTGTGGAGTTACATTGTGTCGCTGATTGTTTTGTATCCGGCATATTTTTTCACCAGACAGCTTAATATTTCAAATGCCGTGCTGATCGTTTTCAACGGAGTGATAGTAGCGCTCGCCGCGAACGGCGGCTTTGAGGCAGTTAAGAAAGCGTTCCCGAAACTTTTCGAACCTAAATAAGCGAAAATCTCCTGTTGGTATTTTCAACGGGAGATTTTTTGAATTTAGGTCGGAAGATGTTCGGCTTGCTTTTTATGATTACTCGGCAATAAGTATTTTCAGTGAGTTGACAGCCACGGCCGTCACTATAAGTTGCGGTTAAAGCTACGGTAGGGAATATGTTTTGATAACTTCTGAAATACAATTTGTTTCGGAGTTTGTCAATATAGGTCTTTTGTTAAGTTTTATGCACTCGACAATATATTTAAGTACCCGTTCCTGCTCAGCAGTTAAATATACTCTGTTTGTGTAATAACCGTCGATCATATACACACCGCCGGAATATCTTCCGGATTGTGTATATATCGGCGCAATCGTGCTTAAAACATCAATGTCTCGGCGAATGGTACGCTCGGAAACACCGAATTCCGCGGCAAGATTGCCGACAGTATCGTGTCGGCGACGGCTTAATACGTTAAGCAAACGGAACTGTCTTTCGGTAGTTTCCGACATACCCTCACCTTCTTCCTTTGATAAAGTAAAATCGATTGAAAACAAAAAGCAGCATTCCGATTCTAAAGGAATCGAAATGCTGAAAAATCTTCTATCTATATAATCTCTAAATCTACAAATTGTGACAAATTTCTGCAAAAAAATGCTCCGCTTTTGCGGAGCACCTTTTATTTTTAGAAGGTCACTTGACTGCTGTAACCCACTACTGTCTCTAAATCATCTGCCGTATAAACTGTAAATGTGGTTTCAGTGCGGTAGACGCCTCTGTCAACAAGGTAATATGTTCCCTCGCAGCAAGCGAAATCATCATAAGCCACAACACTGTTGGTGGCAACATCTTTCCAAGTGTTACCCACCTTTCTCTGTAAACGGACAAAGACTTCTATCATTAAAACGTCTGAGTAACCGTTGATGTCAGAAGTAAAGGAGGCCTTACCGCTTTCAGTGATATAGAGTGTGCAACCGGCGTCGCTAATATAATCAAATGCCGGCATAACACCGTATGGGTCATCAGGGGTAGTAGCCTCTGCATTGATGCCAAATGGAATAATTAAAATCATTAATGCCGCAAGGATACCTGATACGATTTTCATATATGACACAACTCCTTTTTTAAAATTAAGAGCTCTTGTCATATATATATTGGCATGTCCCGATATTTATGACTGCTTTATGAATACGGTCACTTTTTTATTCATCTTGCGGCAATTATCGATAACAAATTTTGTGCCGTGTGATACACCGTCCCAAAAAGCGATAACTTCGTCGGCGTAATCAATAATCAACAGATTTCGTTTTAGAGGAGCGTTTCGCCTGTATTTGCTGTATTCAGGGAGAAACTCAACCAGTTTGATCCGATGTTCCTCGGCATATTTGCGCGCACATTCATCAATACCTTTTGCACCGCCTGAAACGATATCCGTAACACCGTCGGGCAGGTAATCCTGCAAATTACCAACAGTTATTTTTCTTGAACCGATTATTGCTACTTTCAAGTTAACACCTCACAATCTTTGCGTCAAAATGATGTCATTATACCACTACTTTTGGAAAAACGCAATATTTTCACTATAATTAAGTCATAATAACATCATAATAACACAATTGAGGTGTAAAAATGGAAGATAAACTTTTGCGCTATACCTTGAGGATCGATCGTTTACTTTTTAAAAAGTTTAGGTATGTAGCCGAATCGGAAGGACGTTCTGCAAATAAGGAGATCGCACAGTTTATTAAAAAGCACGTTGCCGAGTATGAGAAAGAGAATGGTAAAATCGAAATAACAAAATAAACCGGCTGTTTATCAGCCGGTTTATTTTAAATCTTGTTTTTAAAAGACGTTATGTGGTCATGCAACGGAGTGGCCATTGGTGACAAATGATTGATATCAACTACCAATAAGTATTTTATTATTCTACCGATTGTGCAATTTTTATCATATCCTTCTTGCTAATGTTGCCGGAAACCATATATGAATATTGTGAGTCGTACCAAATTAATTTATTGTGGTAATCGCCATTATAATAATACATTTTTATTCCATTTGTTTCTATTACTTCATTATATTCGTTGGTGTCTACCATTTGGTTTTGATAGAGAATATTTTGTTTGAAATAGTATTTGATATTCGTATCTGTTATGTATTCGACCTGATACATATTATCATAAACAATTGTTTCGCCAGCCTCAAATCCGTCTAAGATCAGCTTTGGTTCTTTTGCTTCGAACACAAAATCATCATTATAATCGGCGTCGCTGCTGTCAACAAACAGAGCGCTAAATTCCTCATATATCTTTACAAAGAACTCAATGACCGGGACACGTAACGCTTTAACACTGAAAACGGTTGTTGTCATAATTAAAGCAAAGGCAATAAATACAATAGCTACGCGTTTGCCGACGGCGTTGAATATTCTGAATCGATTTTTTGTCGGTTCTTTTAAAAGTTCGGACATTTTCTTTTCAAAATCTTCGGAGAATTCATGTGTTTCAGGACCACTGTTCAAATTGTCTGCCACCATTTTTTCGCAGTATTCCTCGCAAGCTTCGCGGAATTCGTCACTGCTGAAAATATCGCTATTCTTCACCGTTTTCACCCCTATACCTTAATATTAAATCCTTCCGTGCCCGTTCAAGCCGTTTTCTGACTGCACTATCACTAATGCCTAATGAGGAAGCTATTACTTTATCATTCTTTTCTAGGTAGTATTTCATCAAAAGAATATCACTATTCTTGGAATCCATTTCGCCCAAGCACTTGATAATGCGTTGTTTTGATAATTTACCAATTACTTCGCTTTCCGTATCTGATCTACCTGATATTCTAAAATCATTATCATGTATGCTAACGCAGTCTTGCAAGGGCTTTCTTTTATTATATATCTTTTTAGCAGCGTTTTTTACAACAATGATCAAATACGCTTTTGTGCTTACGCTTTTAACATTGTTTAATTTATAAAGATGGGCGGAGATGTTTTCAAATGCATTATGTACCGCATCTTCAGCCAAGTGTTCATCTTTTAAGATTTTGTAAGCCGCCTTGAACATGGTGATCTTGTGTTCGCGATAAAGCAAACCCGATAGCAATCGACTGTCATCGTCGAAAACATTTATGTATAACAGCAACATTTAGCTCACCTATCGAATCAGGGCTGTTCCAGCAAGGTTTTGATAATTGTAAGTATTTGTATACGTTTGGTCGGTTCTACATCTGCGAGCATTACGGAAAGTGCATTTGCCTCTTGTTCGTATGAATTGTTTATGACATCCACTAACAGTGCGTCAGCCGAGATGTTTAATGCGTTTGCAATAGCGATAAAATGATGAAACGACGGGTAATTCACTCCTCGTTCGATATTTGAAATTGCGATTACGCTCAATGACGTCTTTTCCGCCAAATCTTCTTGATTCATTCCGGCGAGTTTCCGATATTTTCTAACACGTCTTCCGATATTTTTGTTTACCATACAAACCTCCACCTACACTCTAAGTTATTAAGTATTACTTTAATAAGTATATAGCCAAGGTGTTTAATTTAACATAAAGTTGTTCTTATGAACTAAAAGTGTAACTTTAAGATTTCGACATAATTTCCATTATTTCTGCATTTTTTTAATCGCTTTGATAAAGGAAATTTCCGCAATCAAATTAAGGGCGGTTGTATTAACAGCTGAGAAAGGGAGTATTAAAAATGAAAAATATTTTCCGTAGTTTATTAATACTTGTTGTTATTTGCTTATCAATAACGTCGGGTTGTACTCAGAAGAGTGTTGATACCAATGAAACATCAGACATTGTTCAGTACACATTAAGGGAAGCGTTTGATATATATCTTGAATCAAACGGGATTTCCGGAGAAGTTCTTTATTTTACAACAGATCATTATAATAGTGAGCAAGAAATGCAGGCTTTTGCGTTGGTCGATACCGATGGCATATGTGATCTGTGGTACACCGACTCACAAACGGTCAAGATGCTGGCAGGAGATATAACGGTTGCTGAGGCACCTACGACTGTCACTGCATCGTCTAAGCAAATATATATTATTGACGGCACAACGGCAGATGGGGTTACTCAGTCGTATGCGTACATAGTGAGTGCCGGTCAACCTATTAGATTGACCGGCACGGGTGAGGACCTTACTTTTATGGGTGGGGATGATTTCTTTACGCTGGTGACGAGTGCCGATCGTCAACTGTGTGCAGGTAAGATGACGGGTCAGTCACATAAAAAATATTATTTGTATTTTGACGGAACATCGTTTAAAGAGTACGGCGGTATAAAGATCTCCGAGTCTGAATTTATGCAACTGAATAAAAGTGATGTTATTATAAACAGTATTACGGAATGCGGGTATACAGTTACCGAATTTATATACCGTGCAAACGGTCTGATAAATATTAATTGCGAAAAAAAGGTGAATGATGAAACCATATATGAAAATCTGACAGTTAAGGTGCTTAAAAACAATGGCGTATGCATACCAAGTGGACTGAATCAAAGTACCGATTATGTGGGTCGCTCATCATACGGAGGTAAGTATGAACTGGCAGCGTTTCCGCTGACTGCAACATATCCCGATGAATTCGCAGTAGAACAATGAAATTTGGTTGGAACGTATGAAAAAGTATTATAAAAGCGAATACCTTCAACTGTTATCGGTGGCTATTCTCTTGACCAGTAGGAGAGTGCAACGGTTGATAAGTTGGGATAACATAGGGATGACCGAGAGCCATCCTGAACAAAAGGAAATGATTCCGCGATTTAACATTCGTCAGTCATCCTGAACGATATTGAAGGATCTCGTGACTCTTTCGATGGACTTGTGGGATTCTTCGCTTTCGGCTCAGAATGACACGGTGGGGAAGGATCTTGCGCATGCGCTCAGAATGACATCACTGTTTACAAATTTTAAAATAAAAAGCGGTTGGAGATATCCAACCGCTTTTTTATACGTTTTTATATATTGAGCAAACTGCTTTACAGTTAGTCGATAAATGCGTCGTGAACTGCTTGAACAGCCATATTGCAGTAGTCCTCGTCGATAAGAACCGAAATTTTGATCTCGCTTGTAGAAATCATATGAATGTTGATGCCTGCGTCGGACAATGCTTCAAACATCTTGGAAGCAACGCCGGGGTGTGTTTCCATACCGGCTCCCACGATAGAAACCTTGCCTATCTTATCATTAAGGATTATATTGTTGAAGTCCAAGAGGGGACGGATGGCTTCAAGTGCTTCGATAACATCATCCTTTTGACCCATAGGTGCAGTAAATGTGATGTCCTTTGTGCCGTCGCGGCCAACCGACTGCAAGATAATGTCAATATTAACATTCTTACGGCTTAACTGATTAAATACCTTGAAAGCGACACCGGGAGTGTCTTTAAGTCCAACGATAGATACCAAAACTATATCCTTGTCGCAAGCGACGCCTTTGATGAGCATTTTTTCCATTTTAACCTTCTCCTTAACAATTGTTCCGGGTTTATTTTCAAGACTTGAAAGAACTTCAAGTTCAACATTGTATTTCTTTGCCATTTCAACCGAACGGTTATTAAGCACCTGAGCACCGAGTGTTGCAAGTTCAAGCATCTCGTCGTAGGTTATTTCGTCCATCTTTTTAGTGCCGGTTACTTTTCTGGGGTCAGCAGTATAAACACCGTCAACATCGGTGTAAATCTGGCAGAGGTCGGCTTTTAAAGATGCCGCCAACGCAACGGCGCTTGTATCTGAACCGCCACGACCCAAAGTGGTGATATCGTCATATTTATTTAATCCCTGGAAACCTGCAACTATAACGATGTTGTGCTTATCGAGCTCGTTTCTTAAACGTTCAGTGTTAACCTTCTTTATGCGAGCTAAACCGTATTTTGAATTGGTGACAAATCCTGCTTGCCAACCAAGCAAGGAAACAACAGGGAAGCCCAATTTTTCAACCGCCATTGCAAGCAGGGAAATCGAGATCTGCTCACCTGCGGAAAGCAGCATATCCATTTCGCGTTTGGAAGGGTTATCAGGATTGATTTCTTTTGCCTTTTCAATAAGATCGTCGGTCGTGTCGCCCTGAGCAGAAACCACAACAACCACGTCATTGCCTTTTTTGTAGTCCTCGGTAATGATTCTAGCAACGTTGAAGACTCTTTCGGCGTTGGCAACAGATGAACCGCCGAATTTTTTTACCATTAAAGCCATAATTTTACCTCCAAGCTTTGTATGAAAATTAGTCGAGAAGGCGCATTGTTGAAAGGACTTCGCAGTCCTTTAATTCGCCTAAAAGTGAACGAATAGCGTTTTCGGAAGCGAAAGGTGTGATGAATGCCATTTCGTTTTCAGGTTCGTTATGACGTCCCAATACTTGAATTTCACCAAAAACATTTTTTACATGTTCAAGAATTTTTAAATGTGAAACGCTGTGGCTTAAACGCACATACATACGAACAGTGTCAGTCTTATAGTCAGCAATATAGGATGCATCACTGTCGTCCCAAGAAAGATATTTTCTTGCGTGAAGATGCTTTACGCAGTCGATAATATCGGCGACAACCGCACTTGCGGTGGGCAGTTTGCCTGCACCGGGACCGTAGAACATAGCGTTGCCGATAGCGTCACCCTTAACGGTAATTGCGTTGAATACATCGGCTACGTGTGCCAACTGGTTTTTGCGGCTTACAAAAGCAGGATATACAGTAGCAATACATTTGCCGTCAGAAAGAAGTTTTGCTTTGCCGATAAGTTTTATTGAACATTTAGCATAATCTGCATAAGCTGTATCAACAGAAGTGATTTTAGTGATTCCTTCGGTATAAACATTTTCGGGGTAAACGTGCTTACCAAAGGCTAATGCTGCCAAAATACAAATCTTGCGACAGGCATCGTGACCTTCAATATCGGCAGTCGGATCTTTTTCGGCATAGCCTAAATCTTGTGCTAATTTGAGAGCATCTTCGAATGCCATACTGTCGGCAAACATTTTGGTCAAAATAAAGTTTGTGGTGCCGTTTAAAATACCTTCGACTTCATAAAGGTCATTAGCGGCAAGACACTGTGCGATAGGGCGAAGAACGGGAATACCGCCGCCAACGCTTGCTTCAAAAAGGTAGTTTACATTATTCTCTTCAGCCAGTGCCAAAAGTTCTGCTCCATAGGTGGCCACCAGTTCTTTGTTAGATGTAACAACACTCTTGCCCGCTTCCAAACACTGCTTGGAAAACTCGTAAGCAGGGTGGAGTCCGCCCATAACTTCGGCAACTACTTTTACTTCATCGTCGTTTATTATATCGCTGAACTCTTTTGTAAACAAGTCGCTGTATTCCAAATTCGGAAAATCTCTTAAATCAAGTATGTGCTTTATCTTAATCTCATTTTTTGCCTTTTTAGATATAAGATTTTCGTTTTTCAGTAAAACTTCGGCAACACCCGAGCCGACAACACCGTGACCCATTATAGCAATGCTAACCATTGTAACTCTCCTTATATTTTATTCGCCGTGTAACTGTTTGACCGACACGACGCCGTTAATTTTCTTTAAAAGTTCAACAAGTTCCGCTTTACCTGTGCTTTCGGGGGTAACTCTTAACGAAACCGAAACGGAAGCAACACCGGAAGCCGGCAACCCTTGGTTTACCGTAAGAATATTTGCACCGTAGGTATAAAGAACCTGCAAAAAGTTTGATAAAACACCTGCTTTATCGCGAAGTACCGCGTGGAGCGAAACGACCTCGCCCAACGGGTGCGAATATTCAAAGACGCAGTCCTTATATTTATAATAGGCGCTTCTTGATATTCCACAAACGGCAGAAGCTTCGCTTGCTGTCTTGACTTCACCTGATGCCAGTAGTCTTTTAGCCTCTATTACCTTTAAGTAAACATCAGGCAGAGCATCGGCTTTTACCAACAACATTTCTGCACTCATCATTCCACCCACCAAACACAGTGTTTTTGAACAAAAAACACTATAACACAAAATTTTTGTGTTTGCAAGTATTATTTTTCAAATTTTTTGATATTTTAGAATTGCATTGATAATAATGATATATATTGACTTTTAATATAAATATTTAAGGTAGAATCAAATATGGAAAAAAGAAAGAATTTTTTATTAAATACGGCATTTATAGTGACCGTTTTCGGCATTTGGTTTTTTACAATAAAGCTTTTGTCGGGGGTGTTGTTGCCTTTTTTGTTGGCGGTTTTGACCGTAGTGGCTTTAAGGAAAGCGACGTCTTTTGTGAGTTGTAAACTTCGTTTAAAAAACAATGTAACCGCCGTTATAATAGTTGTACTTTTTTATCTTTTGATACTTTCTGCGGTTGCTTTTTTGTTATTCTTTCTGTTCCGTGAGTTTAATGAGGTTGTCGACCGTCTGCCCCAGTTTATTGAAAAACTGTCGGTGGCATTAAAGGGAATAGGGGAACGATTTGATTCACTTATCGGAAGAATGCCCGATTCAACTGTCGGGATATTCGGTCAGGTGCCTGAAATAGCTGTAGGCTCATTGACCGAATGGCTGACAGGTTTTGCAACATCATTTGCAGGAAATTTAGTGTCGGCAATACCGATATTTTTGTTATCACTTCTTGTAACGGTCGTTGCAAGTATCTACTTTGCCAAAGACTATGACGGTATACGTGATTTATCTATCAGAACATTCTCGGCAGAAGGATTAAAAAGAATCGTCGAGTTTAAGGGTGTATGTCTCGGAAACCTTTGGAAGCTGGTAAAAGGGTACTGCATTATTCTTGGTGTGACATTTGTCGAACTGGTGTTGTCTTTTAGCATTTTAGGCTTCAAGTATTCGTTGACACTGGCGCTGGTTATAAGCGTAGTTGATATTCTGCCCGTCTTGGGCTGCGGAACCGTATTGATTCCGTGGGCGGCAGTTTCGGCTATCGGCGGTGATTTGGAAAATGCTATCGGTCTTTCAGTAATTTATCTTATAATTACGGCTGTACGACATATTATCGAACCTAAAATTATTGGGTCGAGTGTGGGTATTCATCCTATACTGATGCTTTTTTCCGTGGTCGTAGGCTTAAAACTTTTCGGTGTTGTAGGCGTTGTGGCGGTGCCGATGACCGTAATAGTTTTAAAAGAGTTACCGTGGCACCCGAAATCACAAAAAGGGGAAGAGAAAATTTAAAAGTTCAAAATTCTATTTTTGCGAGAAATTTTTTAGCAAAATCTGATTGAACACAGCAGTTGACTCCGTTATAATATCTATAACGGAGGTGTTTTAAATGAGAGATTACGGGTTTGGAAATTATCTCACTAAATTACGTAAGGCCACCGGTATGTCGCAGAAAGAGTTGGGCGCAAAGCTTGGAGTGACAGATAAGGCTGTGTCTCGTTGGGAAAACGGCGATTCACGACCGAGATCGGCCCTTTTGGTGAAATTGGCCGCAGTTCTCAAAACCGATGTCAATGCTTTGATGACGGGAGGCAAAATCTCCGCAGGAAAAGGTGATTCCTTGGGGGTCACATCGTTGCTTGACAGTGATTCTGAAAAGGGAGAGATTCAAAAGGCGAGCAATATGAAAATTAACTTTATTCCGCAAAAAAACGAGGAAAACGGTAACTATCTCTGCTCCTGGGCAAGACAGGCAGAGGTTGCAAAAAAGTTTGGAATTACGGGAAGAACTTGCTCTGATATGAGAGATGCACTTTGTGAGGAGTTTCTCTTCGGCGAGGAGTCGCTTTATCATTTTTATGCTGATGAATTCCGTCCCGGACTTATATTTATGTTGGACGACGGTTGGGACGTCCCCTACGGCTCCGAGCATAATGGTGGGGAAGAGTTTTACGGTACGTTATTGCCTGACGGTGAGAAGTTCAAGTCCTTGGGTTCAACACCTGAGGAACGCCTTTGCAAAATGTCTGAAAAGATAAAGGAACTCGGTTATGCGGGTTTAGGTGTTTGGGTTGCGCCCAACTATGCAAAAAAGGATGAAAACGGCAACATAGATTATGATGACGTTCGTAAATATTGGGAAGACAGAGCTTTAATGTGCCACAAGGCAGATATCAAGTATTGGAAGGTCGATTGGGGTATCTATATGCGCGACTCTAAATACCGCCAGATCATGACGGAATGTTGTCATAAAATGGCACCAGGTCTTTTGATCGAGCATGCGTATCCCTGCGGTGTTTTTCCCGATTACAGTGACGAGAAACGACCGATATATAAATATTTCCCTGAGTATTTGGGGATAAGCGATGTTTTCCGTACATACGATATTCATCCGCCTTTTGAGTATTCGGAAACTCTCAAAAGGATTCACCTTTTGCTTAAAAACAAGGTCGATTTTATCGGTGGATGCAAGGGTTATATCAATGTAGAGTGGATATCACAGATTGCGGCAGGTCTTGGTTTTAACATAGGAATTATGTACGATCGCAAAGAGGTTGAAGCAGTTCTTCGTTGGCAGAGGATCGCACCGCCGTTTAGCGCATCCGAGTCGGATTACAGGTACTCTGACCGTGAATTGACCGATACACACTATTTTGACCATAATGCTGCCAGCTGGATACAGTTCCAAAACCGTTATCATAAGGTGTCGGCACCGAGCGTTATGGCAAGAAATACCGAACTCCCCAAAGTCTCAAAGGTTGGTGAGCATGAGCCGTTTGTTGTAGCTTCCGAACATCCGAAAACCGGTGCTTTGGCAGTAGCGGCACTGCCCAGAACGATCGACCCCAACATATATATAAAGCCTTTGGCTGATGTTACGGTATATACCAAAAAGTTAGATGCTAAGGTCGGTGTTTTCGGCGTATTTAACAGCCTTACTTTGCAGTACCCCGAGGAAATGCCTGAAAATGCAGTCGTGTGGGCGCAGGCTATGTTGAGTGACACAGCGATAGACATTACCGAAAAAGTGACTATTGACGGCAACCGTCTTTCAATAGACGGCAGGGATTTACGCTGGTTTGGTAAGGTTACACACGACCACACCGAAAACTATGAACCTTCATTACTCATAACCGTTACATTAAAATAAAACAAAACAACCCCCGTACATTTAAATGTACGGGGGTTGTTTT
>JAZRMK010000064.1:0-8045 GCA_045647525.1 Acutalibacteraceae bacterium | reverse complement strand
ATATCCCCCACTGCTGCCTCCCGTAGGAGTCTGGGCCGTGTCTCAGTCCCAATGTGGCCGTTCAACCTCTCAGTCCGGCTACTGATCGTCGACTTGGTGAGCCGTTACCTCACCAACTATCTAATCAGACGCGAGTCCATCGTTCAGCGGATTTCTCCTTTGGTAACAAATAGATGCCTATTCGCTACATTATGCGGTATTAGCAGTCGTTTCCAACTGTTGTCCCCCTCTGAACGGCAGGTTACTCACGCGTTACTCACCCGTCCGCCACTAAGTTTACAGTTTAATCCGTCGAAACTTCAAAAACTGTGAACTCCGTTCGACTTGCATGTGTTAGGCACGCCGCCAGCGTTCGTCCTGAGCCAGGATCAAACTCTCTGAAAAATTATATCTTAAAGCCGAAGCTCTAAAATCTTTTCAAAGCTTTTGTCTCTCTCAGTCCAACACTTTTGCGTGTTGTCCCGTTAAATTCAATTACTTTTTGTATTGAAGAGTAGTACTCTTTAAAATTTTCGGGTTCCATAAATTTATCGTTGTTTAATTTTCAAGGTCCGTTGCTCGCCTTTTCTCTTGCAGAACTCTTGCCCTGCTTTAAGGCGCTCGATTATATTACCACACCACCACTCCTTTGTCAACACTTTTTTTCGACTTTTTGCAAAAAAATTGTGTTTTTTCATTTATTACTATAAAGTGATGTTTTTGTGTGAATTTATGAAGAAAAATCGGCAAAAATAACACAACAAAGCATAAGGAGTGTTTCCACCATGAAAAAGTTACTTTGCATTATCCTTACCATAATGTTTATCATAGGAATGAATTTAATTTTCACAACTGATGTTTGCGCATATTCTTCTATGGGTTCACGAGGGCAGGAAGTCAGAAAAATTCAGCAGCGACTCAAAGAGTGGGATTATTACAAAGGTTCAGTCGACGGCATATACGGCACAAAGACCAAGCAGGCCGTCATAAAATTTCAAAAGAATCACGGAATAACTGCCGACGGGATATGCGGGTCCAAGACACTTGAATTGATAGGCTTGCCGTCAGGCATAGACAAATCTTCATCGTCATACTCATCGTCGGACTATCAACTTTTAGCACGTCTTATATCCGCCGAAGCCAGAGGTGAATCATACAAAGGCCAAGTGGCAGTAGGTGCCGTTGTGCTGAACCGAGTTGAACACCCTTCATTCCCCAATTCGATTTCGGGTGTGATTTATCAGTCGGGGGCTTTTTCCTGCCTCTATGACGGACAATTCGACAAGCCCGTTTCAGACAGTGCATATTCAGCCGCACGTGATGCACTGAACGGTATGGACCCCAGTGGTGGAGCAATATACTACTTCAATCCCAAAACTGCGACAAGCAAGTGGATTTGGAGTCGGCCTGTCATCACAACAATAGGCAATCATAGGTTCTGCTCATAACAACGCGCTTCTCCAAACTTGTTCTTGGAGAGGCGCTATTTATACATATTTGTATTGAAAACCCATACTTTTTGTTGTATTATATAATGTAATAATAATTATTGAGGTTTAACATGTTCGGCATTGATATTTTATTTCAAAAAGTCTTATTGCTGACTTTTATGGTTTTTTTAGGATTTTTATTATGCAAATTACGATTGGCAGATGAAACACTCTCCAAGGGATTTGCCAATGTAGTTATATACATTTCGCAACCCGCAATGATAATTTATGGTTTTTTGGAAGCCTCTTTTTCTAAAACAATTATACTCACCTCTCTTTGCGTACTAATCTTTTCCCTTTTGTTTCACTTTGGCTTTTACGGTGTTTCGATTTCACTTTTCCGCAACGCGCCCGATAAAAAGCAAAAAGTTTTAAGGTATGCTACTGTCTTCACCAACACAGGATTTATGGGTATTCCGCTTATTTCCGAACTGATAAATCCCACAGCCGCAATTTACGCAACATTTTATGTTGTTGCGTTCAACATTTTTAATTGGACGCTTGGGTGTTATATATATACCGGCAACAAACAATATATGAAACCTCGCAAAATGTTCTTTAACCCTGCCACAATCCCTACATATATAGGTCTTTGTATTTTTATTTTTGGTGGCATTGTCACGATTCCAAACAATGTAAAGCCTATTTTCGATTCATTCCTGACTCCTGTAATAAAAGACAATATTCTATTCTTGCTTAAAAGCACAGTAGTGCCATTATCTATGATGATGATAGGCATTCGACTTGCCGAATGCGAGCTTAAAACCATATTTAAGGATAAACATTTACCCGTACTTTTAGCGGTCCGACTTGTAGCTATCCCATTATGCATTATTGGACTTATGAAGTTGGTTGTAATGTCAGGCATCTTGCCCGATAATATAATAATTCCTGCGGCAACTGTATTGTGCATCAGTTCATCAACGCCTGTTGCCGCGTTAGCTACCGTTTTCGCCGAAAAATTCGACGGCGACGCAACTTATGCCAGCAAACTGGTTTCAACAAGTACAGTGCTTTCTTTAGTGACAATGCCTCTACTTGCTACAATACTTATTAAAATACTTTAAGAAAGGAACATATATATGAAATACTTTGTTCTTTTATGTGACGGCATGGCCGATTACAAATTCGACGGTTTAGGCGGAAAAACCCCTATGGAGCTTGCAAAAAAGCCAAATATGGAAAGATTGGCTAAAACCGCACTTGTAGGAACCGCAAAAACTGTTGCCGACAATCTTAAACCCGGCAGTGACGTTGCCAATCTTTCGGTTTTGGGTTATGACCCCCAGGAATGCTACACCGGCCGTTCACCTTTGGAAGCCGCGAGCATCGGTATCAACCTTCTTGATACCGATGTAACCCTGCGTTGCAACCTTGTAACTCTTTCCGATGAAGATGTTTACGAGGATAAGACGATGATAGATTACAGCGCAGGTGACATTTCATCTGCCGAGGCAGCCGAGATCATAAAGACCGTAGAGGAAAAATTAGGCAACGAAATCTACAAGTTCTATTCAGGTGTCAGCTACCGTCACTGTCTTGTTGTAAAGAACGGAACTACCGATCTGGGCAATATGGTTCCGCCTCACGACATCAGCGGACGTGTTGTTGGATCATATTTGAGTGATTCCGAAAATGCAAAGGGTCTTATCGACCTTATGAAAAAAAGTGTTGATATTTTAAAAGGCCATCCCGTAAATATAAAACGTATTTCGGAGGGTAAGCGCCCTGCTAACTCAATCTGGCTCTGGGGCGAAGGCACCAAACCGCAGATGGTTTCATTCTGCGATAAGTTCGGTGTTAAAGCCGGTATCGTTTCGGCCGTCGACCTTATCAAAGGTATAGGCAAACTTGCAAAATGCGATGTTGCTGAAGTAAAGGGCGCTACGGGTTACATCGATACAAACTTCGATGGCAAGGCAAATGCCGCCTGCGAGTTGTTCAAGTCCTGCGACTTAGTTTATGTTCATGTTGAGGCACCTGATGAGTGCGGACACAGAGGCGAGGCTGAAAACAAGGTAAGAGCTATCGAGCTTATTGACGAGAAGGTTCTTGCACCCGTTTTAGAATGCTTGGAGCAGTACGGTGAATACCGTGTGCTGATAGCACCCGACCATCCGACACCGCTTGTCACTATGACCCACGCACGCGACCCTGTTCCCTTCCTTATTTACGACAACAAGGTCAGTTATAAGGGTGTTGAAACCTTTACAGAAGAGACTGCAAAAGATTCAGGCGTTTATTACGACCACGGTCCCGACCTTATGAATGTTTTGCTGTCAAGAAACGTATAAGTATACATCTTTTGGAAAACTTTCACCTATAAACTCTTGCATATTATTTAATAATGTGTTACTATTGTTTTAGCAGGAAAACCTGAAAAATTTATTTAAAGGCGGTATGAAAATGGATATGCTCAAAAAGTTTTTCCCCTTTTCCTTTAAGGAAAAATCCGACGTTGCAGGTTTGGTAATCAACATTTTGCTTTATGTTATTGCTGGTCTTATCGTTGGCGTAGTTCTTACACTTTTGGGTAAGATCATCGGTCTTATTCCGATTGTTGGACTCATCTGGGGTATTCTTTCTTGGATAGTCGGTTCTGTCGTTGAACTTTATGTTCTCGCAGGTATCATTCTTTCCTTGCTCGACTATTTCAAAGTACTTAAATAATCGCAAAATTAAAGCCCTGAACCGAACGGTTCAGGGCTTTTTTCTTCTTACCAGTTGTACTCATCTAATGATTTAAATGTATACCCGTCGTTTTGTGCTTCATCAATAAGCGTTGCCAACGCTTCGGTATTGCTTTTTGAAATTGCGTGCAAAAGAATAACCGCGCCTGAGTGATATCTTGATGTCACGGTCTGTATGGTTTTATCAACGGTTGGTTGATTATCGGTATCGTAATCGGTATGAGCTATCGACCAGAAAACAGAACGATACCCCATAGATGACACTACATCCAACGCATTCGGGGAATAACTGCCTTCGGGAAAACGGAAATACTTTGCGGTATAATTGTAATTATCTTTAAGGTATTTTTCTACGTTATAAATCTCGTTTGCCATTCTCTCACGCGAAATTTTAGTAAAATCGGGATGTTTATCGCTATGATTTGCAACAATATGACCCTCGTTTATCATTCGTTCTATGAATTCGGGATTGTTTTTTATATAACTCAATGTGCAGAAAAACGCAGCCTTGACATTCTTTTCCTTTAAGACATCAAGGATTTCCCCCGTCAGACCCTGATACTCATATCCACAGTCAAATGTCAGATACATGCATTTATCGTTCGATTTATTGTCAAGCACCAGACCTTTATATTGAGGATTAGAATCGAAATACTTTTGATAGTTTACGGAAATACTGTGCGGCTTTCCATCCTTGGCAACACCGAAAGAATGAGCTGTTTTTTTATTGGAAATTCCTCTGACATTATAAATATCCTTTATTGTATACGGTCCGACAGTCGCAGAAACCTCGCTGTTGTTGGTTTCATCATCACTATTTGAAGACTGTGTAGTTTCACTTGAAGCAGGAGATGATAAAGAGGATGTTGGAGACTGGTTTTCGGACGGCAAAGTGTTTTCGCTTACAACACTTGTAACCGTACCATTATTCGATGCGTTGCAACCGCCAAAACAAAGCATCGCACACATCGCAAAACACACTGATATAAATCCTTTATTTTTCATCACAGTTCACTCCTTTGCTTTCTAATTAAATTTTACAATATTCTTCATAATATTACAAGTTTCAAAATAGTAACATATATTTCAATTTTTGGAAAAACAAAACCGTCAGTGCTTATACACTGACGGTTTTTATTATTTACCCTTTGCTTCGGTTTTAGCCATAAACTTTTCGGAGAAAACAACAAATCGCTCATGGTAGCCTTTGCCGATCACACCCGCTTCATCAGAAGCCTCTACCGAGAAGCAAATCTTTCTGCCCTGTACTTCGGTCACGGTTGCGGTAACAGTAACCGTCATTCCGAGTGGCGTGGCACTAACGTGTTCAGCATTGATAAGTGTACCGACAGTTGTAGAACCCGATTCAAGTCCTTCGGCTATTGCCTCACAAGCAGCCTTTTCCATCAAGGCTATCATTGCAGGTGTTGCAAAAACCTTTAAACTTCCTGAACCTACTCTTTCGGCTGTGTTTTTTTCGGAAACAGTGTCCGTAATTGTTGCGCTCATGCCAACTTTAAATTCCATTATTATTTCTCCTTTAAATATTCATCAATAGCTTTTGCAGCCACCTTACCTGCTCCCATTGCAGATATAACGGTTGCGGCACCGGTAACGGCGTCACCGCCTGCATACACACCCTTTTTGGAGGTTGCGCCCGTAGACTCCTCAACGATAATACCGCCGTGTCGGTTAACCTCCAACCCTTCGGTTGTAACCTTTATTAGCGGATTGGGTGAAGTTCCGATTGACATAATAACGGTATCCACATCCAAAACAAACTCGCTGTCAGGTACAGGAATCGGTCTTCTGCGACCACGTTCATCAGGGTCACCGAGTTCCATTTTTATACACTCGATCCCCTTAACGCATCCGTTTCTTATATTTCTTTTATCCTCGGTCTCAATTCCTAAGATCCTTATAGGATTGTTAAGTGTCAAAAACTCAATTCCCTCTTCCAAGGCATGTTCTATTTCCTCACGTCTTGCAGGGAGTTCCGCCATAGAGCGTCGATACACAATGTACACCTTTTCAGCGCCCAAGCGAAGTGCCGTTCTTGCAGCATCCATAGCAACGTTACCGCCACCTACAACAGCGACCTTGCCGTTCTTTTTAATAGGTGTTGTCGAATCATTGCTATATGCCTTCATAAGATTTGAACGGGTCAAAAACTCATTTGCAGAATAAACACCTTTAAGGCTCTCACCGGGGATTCCCATGAATCGAGGGAGTCCTGCTCCCGATGCAATAAATACCGCATCGAAACCGTCTTCGAACAGTTCGTCAACAGTAAGCGTCTTTCCAATAACCACATTGGTCTTGATTTCAACACCCAATGCTTTAAGATTTTCAACCTCACGAGCTACTATGGATTTGGGAAGTCTGAATTCCGGTATGCCGTAAACCAACACACCGCCTGCTAAATGCAAAGCCTCGAAAACGGTCACCGCATAACCAAGTCTTGCCAAATCACCGGCACAAGTAAGACCGGAAGGACCGGAGCCTACAACCGCAACGCGTTTCGAGTTCAACTTAATATCGGACTTTGCCACTTCGCAGTGTGCGTTATGCCAGTCGGCAACGAAACGTTCAAGTCTGCCGATACCAACCGGTTCACCCTTTATGCCTCGAACACATCGGCTTTCACACTGTGTTTCCTGCGGACATACTCTTCCGCAAACAGCAGGCAAAGACGAGGTGTTTGAAATAATCTCATAAGCGCCTTCAAAATCGCACTCGCGAATCTTTTCGATAAACAAAGGTATTTGAACCTTGACAGGACATCCGTCAACGCACGGCATATTCTTACAGTTAAGACATCTTAAAGCTTCGTTTGTAGCTGTTTCTTCGTCATATCCTAATGCCACTTCCGAAAAATTGCAGGCTCTTTCCTTGGGGTCCTGCACCGGCATTTCGTTTTTCTTAGAGTTCATATTAAATTTCGGCATTATTCTACCTCCTTTTTGAAGAGGTTGCAGGCATTGTCATACGCGTGGCGTTCAAAATCGCTATACATATTACTGCGCATCATAGCCTCGTCAAAATCGACCTCATAGCCATTAAAATCAGGACCGTCTACACAAGCAAATTTAGTAACTCTTTCACCATCGCGGTTCAAAGTCAAACGACAACCACCGCACATTCCTGTACCATCAATCATAATAGGATTCATAGAAACTGTGCAAGGAATACCGTACGGGCGCACCGCCTCAACAACAAACTTCATCATAACAAGCGGGCCAATGGCAATAACCTCATCAAACTTTTCACCATTGCACAACATATCAACAATAGGTGCGCACACATTACCCTTCACACCGTAGCTACCATCATCAGTCATAACAAACATGTTTTTTGAAACGGCGTTGAACTCGTCCTCCAAAATTACAAGTTCGCTGTTTCTAAAACCTATAACCGATGTAACCTCTGCACCCTCGCTATTCAACTTTTGAGCGACAGGTAAAGCGATAGCGCAACCAACACCACCGCCGACAATCAAAACCTTTTTAAGACCTTCGGTGACGGTAGGCATTCCCAACGGTCCCACAAAATCTGCAAGACAGTCACCTACATTCATCTCAGATAACATCTTTGTTGTAGCACCGACAGTTTGGAAAATAATCCTTACCGTACCGTCATCACGGTCATAACCTGCAACGGTCAAGGGTATTCTTTCACCATCTTTATCGGTTCTTAAAATAATAAACTGACCTGCCATGGCCTTTTTAGCAACCAAGGGTGCATAGATGTCCATAAGAGTAACTGTACTATTCAGTTGTCTTTTATTTTTTATCTCAAACATTTGGCACACCTCATAAAAAAATCGATTGAAAACTCATTTCAATCGATTATATCACACTTTACTCATTTTTTAAAGTATTATTTA
>JAZRMK010000063.1:0-15487 GCA_045647525.1 Acutalibacteraceae bacterium | reverse complement strand
AAAAGAGCAAAGAGCAGTCTTGACGCAAGGCAGAATATATACCGTTATGGAGGTTGTATTTGACGGTGTTAAACGCGAATGCACACCTTTGTTTTACTATTTCGGGTTGCTTACTGAAAATGTCACGGAAGCCGAACTCACTTACATAAAACGCAAGCGCAGAATCATAAAAACCTTGGCAAAGGACCTTATGAATGTAGAACGCAAGGCGGAAGATTACAGAATTATATCTGAGGCTTTGGAAGAAACAAAGGAATTTCAATAAAATGGCTATCGACGGTTTGTATCTTTACAAATTGAAAGAGGAATTGTCGGCTGATTTAAACGAGTCGAGAATTGACAAAATACATCAGCCCTCGAAAGAGGAACTGGTGTTTTTGTTGCGTTCAAAAACGGGAACAAAAAGACTGTTCGTGTCGGTCAGACCGTCGGCGCCGAAGGTGCATTTTACTGAAAAGAGTTTTGAAAATCCTTTGGAGCCGCCAATGTTCTGTATGTTGCTGAGAAAACGCCTTTTGGGAGCGAGATTTTCACACATCGAGGATGTAGGCGTAGAACGAATTTGTATTCTTTGTTTTGATTCGGTCAACGAAATGGGCGATACCGTTTCGTTGAAGCTTTGCCTTGAACTAATAGGCAAGCAGGCTAATGTTATTTTGATAGGGCCTGACGGAAGGATAGTCGATTCCATAAGGCGCACCGACTTTGAAAACGAGGGCAGAATAATAGGCACCGGTGCTTTATATGAATTACCAGAAAGCAGAGGGAAACTCAACCCGTTGCTTAATACTGCCGAGCAGATGGCAACGGCGGTAACAGAAAAATATGAACCACTTTGGAAAGCGGTTCTCGATACGGTCGACGGTGTGTCACCTCTTGTTTCGCGCGAGATATTGGTCAATTCAGGACTGGATACCGACCTTTTGTCAAGCGAATTGACTGATGCGCAAAAGGATAGTTTGGCGGAAGCTTTTTCCTATCTTAAATCTATGGCGGAAAACGGAAGACCTGTTGCAATAGCTGATGAAAACGGACTGCCTTTTGAGTTTTCGTTTATGCCCATAAAACAGTACGGTAGCGGGGTCAAAAGTATAGAGTTTGATTCTTTTTCCAAGCTTTTGGACCGTGTTTTTGCCGAACGCGACCGCATCGACAGAATCAAGAGTTTCTCTAATGATATGTATAAACTGCTTAGCAATTTGCAGTCAAGAATAGCCAGAAAAACGGCGGTAAGAGAAAAAGAACTGAAACTCACCGAGAAGGGCGAACAGTGGCGTATATACGGTGAACTTTTAAAAGCAAACCTTTACAGAGTCGAAAAAGGTGCTACTTTTGTAGAGGTTGAAAATTATTATGACCCTGAGTTGAAGCCTTTGAAAATTCCTTTGAACACGGCGTTGAGTCCTTCTAAAAACGCCGAAAGGTATTTTAAGGAGTATAAAAAGAGCTGTAATGCCGCGGCGGTTTTAGGCGAACTCATTGCCGACAGCCGAATGGAGTTGCAGTATATAGAAAGTGTTATTGGCAATCTCAAAAGGGCAACAACTGTGGCTGACCTTAATGAGATCAGACAGGAACTTATTTCTTCCGGATATATAAGAGCAACCGTTGCCGAAAAGAAGAAAAAGTTTTCGGTTTCAAAACCCGATGAATACACTTCGCCTGACGGATTCCGTGTACTTGTCGGCAGAAACAACCGACAGAATGATGAATTGACATTGAAAACAGCGGATAAATATGATATGTGGTTTCATACTAAGAATATTCCGGGTTCACACGTCATTGTGCTGTGTCAAGGGCAGGAAATTCCTGAAAGCACCGTGATGTTTGCGGCACAACTTGCGGCAAAAAACTCTAATGCTGCCGAAAGTTCCTCTGTGCCTGTCGATTATACGAGAGTCAAGTTTGTCAAAAAGCCTGCCGGTGCAAAACCGGGATTTGTAATATATAAAAATAATAAAACGGTGTATGTTACACCGGAAAGGTGACGAATATGAAGATAGGTATTTCGACGGCCTGCTTTTATCCCTTAAAAACCGAAGAAGCTTTGGAATTTTTGGGAAAGAATAATATCCCCGTTACCGAAATATTTTTCAATAGTCATTCCGAGGTGGAAGACGAGTTTGTCGAGCTACTAAATGAAATAAGATTAAAATACAATATTGAAATAAATTCGTTGCACGCCTGCGGTTCGGTTGGCGAGCCGTACTATCTTTTTTCCGAATATGAAAGAAGATATCTGGAAACCAGAGAGTTTTATAAAAAATACTATATGGCTGCCAAAAAACTGGGAGCTAAAACGGTGGTGCTTCACGGTGACAGTTTAAAGGGTCATATTCCGTTTGAGGAGTATGCAAAAAGGCTTTGCGATATGAATGAGGATGCTGCACAATACGGCGTCACGCTGTCGCACGAGAATGTTAATAAATTCAGAATGGCGGTCACAAAAAATGTCGAGACCCTCAAAACCTTAACGGGTGGGAAACAGCCTTTTACGTTTGATGTCAAGCAGTGCATAAGGGCAGGCGTTGACGTTTACGATATGCTTAAAACAATGGGTGAAAACATTGTTAACGTTCACATAAGCGACAACAGTCCTTCGTGCGATTGCCTGCTTCCCGGAGACGGACAGTTCGATTTTGCAAGATTATTTAAGGAACTGCAAAAAATCGGTTACGACGGAACCTGTCTAATTGAGGTTTACCGTTGGTCGTATAACGAGTATGCCGATTTATTGGCATCCTGCGATTTTGTGAAAAAGTTTACCGTGTCGGGTTGACTTTGTAAGATAATGGTGCTATAATTCAATTACGTGAATCAGATTCACATTTTGGAGGTGCCATTATGAAAACAAAAGAAAAGGAATCAGTAAAATACCGAGTTATTCGGTCTGTCGAAATAATTGACGGAAAGACAGTAGAAATGTACGGCTTTTCCGGTTGCTCAAAGGACGGAACGCTCGTTTTGTCAAGCCTTTCTGATGACCGACGGCGTATTTGCAATCTGGTCAGTAAGATGAACAAACTGAATCTGGAACTGAATGCGGTGAAAAATGCAGTTGGTTCGTTTCTTGATGAGTAAAAAGCTTAATTTTTTGTTTTTTGTTAGTTAACAAAATTATGTAAAAATATGGTAAGATATAAAAAACTGTGTTGAGAGGACAACCTAATGTTTTGGAGATTACGTCAGGCGTTTGCATCGTTTATGTACGGACGATATGGTGTCGATACAATTTACTGGATTTTGCTTGTAAGTGCGTTGATAATTTCGGTTGCAAGCCGAATTACCGGTTCGGGAATATTGTATGTTTTACAGTCGATTTTGCTGTTTGTTGCTCTTTTCCGTTTCTTTTCGCGAAACATTTATAAGAGACGCAGAGAAAACGATGCAGTAAAGCTTTTCCTCGCAAGATTCAGAGATATCGGCAAGAAGCGTTACAGAAAATGCAATGCCTGCAAAGCAACATTAAGGTTGCCTATAAAGCGTGGAAAAAACACCGTAAGGTGCCCTAAATGCGGCAACAGTTTTAAAGTGATAATAATAATTTAAAAATTCATAAAATAAAAAGCCGTGCTGACCGTTTTTGTCGGCACGGCTTTTTATATTTAAGGTTTGACAATTTCTGATTTAGCGGTATAATTAAAATATATAATAAAAGTATTATGCACATTTGGAGGACTGTATGAAAAAAGCAGTTGTTTTTTGCGCGATAATTATGATATTGGTCACGGCTGTTTTCCCTGTAACTGTTCATGCCGAAGAGGAGTCAAACGAATTTTGGAGATGGCTTATTTCGGGTAGCGATTTTAACTCGATGCAGATAGCAAAAACAGCAAAGGTCGGAAGCCAGTTGTTGTCTGTCCGTCTTGTGCGTGACGCGTTGAGCAAGGAAGAGCTCAACTACATTAAAAATATGACGCCTGATGATGTAAAAGCTGTCAAGAACCGAATTGAAAATGTTGTAGATACCGTAAGCTTTTATGCATCTGATGAAGCGGTACAGCACTTTAAGAGCGCATCAAAGAATGCCAAATTTGTAGACGTCGGTTTTGCCGACCACTATAAGTCGGCGTTCACAATAGGTTTTGCATTTACTGTTGACGATTCATTCCTTGTTGAAGGCAGAAAGTATTACGCATACCGCTATGACTCGGAAACTAAGAAGCTGGTTTCATTGGGCGAAGCAACCATTCTGTTTGAAGACCATCGCCCATATATCGGTTTTGAGACCGATGTGGTTTCAGACTTCTTTATAACCGACGGTGCAGTTGATGTGGATTACGTGCATAATGACACACCTGTTACAACCACGAGGGATACCGCTGTACTTGGATGGAGTAATCTCAGCGGCGGGGTGAAATTGCTTATTTTAGCAGTTTCAGCTGCCGTTGTTATCGGAGGAATAACTGTTTCTGTTTTGATGATCCTCAAAAAGCGTATCTGATGGCAAGTGGGGTGGGAGATAGAGTATGAAACTTAATTATAAAAGAACTATTCTTGTCGGTTTTGCATTCTTTCTAATTAGCGCATTCTGGCAGGCTTATGACGCAACAATTCCTGTGATTCTTACTAATAAGTTCGGCATGTCGCAGACCTGGTCGGGTGTTATTATGGCTCTTGACAATGTGTTGGCGGTGTTTATGCTACCTTTGTTCGGTGCTATTTCGGATAAGTGCAACACCCGTTACGGAAAGCGCACGCCGTTTATTACAATTGGTGCTGTTGTTGCGGCGGTTGCTCTTTTGTGTCTGTCGTTTGCAGACAATGTTCAGCTCAAAAACATCTCCGAAGTGTCTGCTATTGATGACCCTGCGGCACTGACTACCATTTACGAAACACAAAGTGACAAAACATTGATGACTCCCGACGGTGATGAGTTCGTGTTAGAGGATAAATTCACCAAAGAAGAGTTTGTTCAAATCAGAAGTGTTGTCGATGATAAAACTAACGAAGATTATACAAATTATGTAGCACCTGCGCGTCAGGCTTATGCTGCCGAGGTTACCCATAACCAGCCGGGTGCACTTGCAATCTTTATAGGTTTATTGCTTATTGTTCTTGTGGCTATGGCAACATTCCGTTCTCCCGCTGTTGCTTTGATGCCCGACGTTACTATAAAGCCGTTGCGAAGCAAAGCAAATGCCATTATCAATCTTATGGGTACCGCTGGTGGTATTCTTGTGTTGGTTTTGGGTATGGTTTTTGCTACTTCTGCGGTTAAAAACGCGTTAATGAGTTATACTCTTTATTATGGAGTAATAGCCTCTATTATGGCGTTGGCTTTGGTTATTTTCCTTTGCACTGTACGTGAACCCAAATGGGCACGTCAGATGCAGGAGGACAGTGTTAAGTTCAATGTTGAGGAAGAAACAGAAGATAAGGGCGAAAAGAGAGGACTTAGTTCTTCCGAAAAGCGTTCGCTTATCTTAATCCTTGCATCTATCGCATTATGGTACTTCGGCTATAACGCAGTCACCTCGAAATACGCAGTTTATGCAGGTAATATTCTTAATATGGACTATAATACCACACTGCTGTTGGCACAGGCCGCCGCAATAGTTGCCTATTTGCCCGCAGGTATGGTGGCCTCAAAGTTTGGCAGAAAAAAGACGATTCTTTGCGGTGTAATAATGCTGGCAACAGCCTTTTTAGGTGCTGCATTTATGCGCTCGGGAAGCTCGGTTATTATTATGAACTGTCTGTTTGCATTGGCGGGTATCGGCTGGGCAACAATAAACGTGAACTCGTTCCCGATGGTTGTTGAAATGTGCTCAGGCAGTGATATAGGTAAATATACAGGATTCTATTATACAGCCTCTATGTCGGCGCAGATATTTACCCCTGTTTTTTCAGGATTTTTGATGGACAAAATGGGCATGACCGTTTTGTTCCCGTATGCTGCTGTTTTCGCGGCTTTGGCTTTTGCTACAATGTTCTTTGTAAAGCACGGTGACAATAAAGTCGTCGCTAAAAAGGGACTTGAAGCGCTGGATATTGATGATTAAATTTTATCGGAGCAGGTATGGTTTTTGAAGTTATTTTATGGGTTTTACTGTCCTTTGCGGTGCTTTCGGCACTAATTTACGGTCTTTATTTGCTGGCTGTAAGAGGAAGAAACGGATATGCCGATTGGTCTGCTTTGGGCGCAAAGCCGTTTGCCCACAGAGGCTTGCACGATGCTCAAAAACCCGAGAACAGCCTTGCCGCTTTTAAGGCGGCAAAGCTTAACGGCTACGGCGCCGAGTTCGACGTGCATTTATTAAAAGACGGAACACTGGCGGTGTTTCATGATTCAACACTTATAAGAATGACGGGCAAAGAGGGTGTTGTTGAGGACCTTACCGCCAAAAATCTTCAAGAGTATTATTTAAATGGCACAAAGGAAACGATTCCGACTTTTGATGAGGTTTTACAAGTGTTTGACGGCAACGAGCCTTTGGTTATCGAGCTTAAACATCACGGCAGAAATGCCGCTGCACTTTGCAAGGCGCTTTGTGACCGCCTTGACTCCTACAATGGTACCTATTGCATCGAAAGTTTTGACCCGAGATGCGTTTTGTGGTTAAAAAAGAACCGACCTGAAATAGTCAGAGGATTTTTGTCACAGTCGCCAGGGGCGTATGACAAAAAGCTGCCGTTTATTTTAAGATTTTTAATCGGAAATTTGCTGCTCAATTTTCTTATTTCGCCTGACTTTATCGCATACAGATTTGACGACCGAAAAAGGCACGCGTTTAGACTTTGTACCGAAAAATTCAAGGTTAAAGGTGTTCTGTGGACGATTAAAAATCCTGATCAGCACAAGGCAGCAGCTGATCAGGGGTGCTTGCAGATTTTTGAGGATTACAACCCGTAAGGATAAGATTTAAATTATGAAAAGACCCGCATTTGTTGTCGCACTGCTTTTGGCGGTTGCGGCAACATTTCTGTATCTTTTAGGTGCCGGTGCGGTTTTAGTTTTTGCGGCAATCATTTTATGTTTTTCTTTTGTTCTCTTTATATTAAAGAATAAAGGTATAAGAATTAAAGATGTTGCAGTTTTGTTGGTTGCGGTCTTGGTAGTTATTGGCTTTGCCGTAAAAGGTATTAAAAAAGTAAATGTCGAAAAAACATTTTCCGACAAAAACTGTAAGGTGTTATGTGTCGTAACTGAAGAACCGAAATATTATGAAAAATTTACCCGATTTGAAGTGAAATCGTTAGATGACGGACATCTTTTCGGGTATGAAAACACTTTGAAACGCGATGATGTAAAATTCATACTGAAAATACCTTCATATATGACAGCGTCTTCGGCTGATATAGGCGATCGATTGCTTGTTGATGTTACATTTAAAAGGTTAGATGAATCACTGGCAAAGTATAATTATTACAAGGGAATATATTTTGACGCAGTATGTCACTCTGCCGAAAAGGTAGGACACGACAACTCGGTTTACCATTATTTTGTAGCAATAAGGCGCTATATAAAGGGACTTATATCCGAACATCTCAGTGGAGATTCGGCAGCGCTGATGAACGGAATGTTGCTTGGTGACAAGATTTTATTCAGCGATGAACTGTACTATAATTTCAAAAGTTGCGGGTTAAGTCATCTGGTGGCGGTTTCGGGATTGCATATTAACATAATATGTCTGGCAATGTGGTATGTATTGTCCCGTATTGTCGGCAAACGCATGGCGCCTTTCGTGATGTTTCTGCCACTAATCACTATTGTTGCAGTGACCGGGTTTACTCCGTCGGCAATAAGAGCAGGAATTATGTTTACGCTTTTTCTGCTCGGCAGAATGTTCTTAAAAACTTCTGATACGCTTAACTCTTTGGGCGTTGCCATTTGCGGTATGTTGACAGTCAATCCTTATTACATAAGCAGTGTCAGTTTTCAACTGTCGTGTGCCGCAACTGCGGGCGTGATTTTCGTAGCACCTTATTCGGACCGATTGGGCGAAATACTAACCAAAAAGATTCGTTTTAAAGCGCTTAAAAGAGTTTTAAAAACCACGGTCGCGATAATTATGCTGGCTGTATCTGCAAATATTTTTACATTGCCTTTTGTTGCTGTTCATTTTGGATTTGCTTCGGCTATTTCACCGATTGTTTCGGTATTTATAACACCTGCGGCAACCTGTTTGCTGACTTTGGGCGTTTTAGGAGTGTTCTTAAGTTTCATACCTGTTTTGGGATATTACTTTGCCGAAGTCGTCTTTGGCTTTACCGATATTTTGAGTAAATATATGGCATTAGTGGCTAAGATCGGTGCTTCTATACCGATGTCGTATGTCCCTGTGGATAGCGGCAAAATCTTACTGTGTGTCGGAGCGGTACTCTGCATTTTTGCGGTGTGGATATTGCTAAACTGCATAGGCGGAACACGTATGGTGGTTTCAATGTCCTTATCGTTACTTGTGTTGACCTTGGTCGGCAGTGCGTTGGGCAATATGAATCGGGTTAAATTCACCGTTTTAAAGGCGGATGATACCTGTGTCGTTATTTCAAAAGGCAGTAATTGTGTAGTAGTTGGATTCGACGGAAATGAGGACGACTATTATGCACTTAAAAGTCATTTGAAAATAAACGGAATAAGGAATATCGAAGCAGTTTATGTTGGAAATTCAGCCGACTCTCAAACGGCCGCTACAATGCTCAATGAAGACTACTCGGTAGATGAGTTTTATGCTTTAAGCGGAGCAAGAATGGAGTTTGCCGATTTCGAGATAAATAGTCTTGAGTCAGGAAAAGTGCATCGAATATTAGAAAATGTGTCTGTGGAATGCATATCGCTTTCGGGAGTCGAGTCTTTAAAGGTCAGCATATTCGAAAAATCGGTTTTGCTGACGGCCGCGACCGATATGTTGGAAGACGCGGATTTAGTGGACTTTGACCTGCTTGTTCTCTCTGACGGGGAGATGGGAAATACAGGTGTATTTAACAGAAGATTATTATCCGACAATGTCTTGTTGGAAGAAAAGCAAATTACAGAAGATGGCTTAAATGTCTTATTCAATGAAGGAAAGGATGTGATTTTCAGTGGCAACTAAAAAATGGGAGTTAACAACTGAAAGTGAATTAAGAGCGCATATAAAGAGCAGAACATTTGCGCCTTGCTATGTCCTTTTCGGCGATGAGCATTATATGATAAAAACACATCTTAAAAACATAGCTGCGGCAGCAGTTGAGGAGTTTCCCGAATTTAATGTGAATCATTTTGAAGGCGGCACGAACCTCCGCGGTATATGCGATGCCGCAGGCGGTTTTCCTATGATGGCCGACAAAAAGGCGGTTTTGGTGGCTGATTTTCCTGTTGACAAAATGACGAATTCCGACAGCGATGTTATTGAAGAACTGTTGAACGATCTGCCTGCCACAACCGTTTTGGTATTTTGGTTTGAAACTGTTGAAATCGATATAAAGAAGCCTTCTGAAAAGGTCAAGAAATTCCTTGATGCAGTAGCCGACATTAACGGGTGTATTTGCAATATCCAAAGAAAGACCCAGACGGAGCTGGTTCAACTTTTACAAAGGGGTGCCGCAAAACGAAGATGTCGACTTGATCCGTCTACTGCAAGGTATATATGTGAAACCTGTTCGGAAGATCTTAGTACCGTCGTAAACGAACTTGAAAAACTTTGTATGTTTGTGGGAGAGGACGGAACCATTACCAAGGAAACGGTCGATAAGGTTTGTTCGAGATCGGTAGAGGCTTCGATCTACAACGTTTCCAAACTTCTGCTGAGGGGTGATTTGCAGTCGGCGTTAAAGGCGGTTGATGACCTTATCTTTATGAACACCGATCCTGCATATATCATCAATACTTTGAGTTCTGCTTATATTGATATTTACAGAGCTTTTACAGCAAGAAGTGCTTCAAAAAATCCGGAAAGCATTGCAAAAGATTTCGGATATTTTAGCACTGCATTCCGACTTACTGAGGCCGACCGAAATCTTAAAAGTTTTAATGAGGCAAAACTTTTAAAAGTTATGGAAGTTCTGTCCGAATGCGATCGCAAGGTAAAAGGCTCCAAAGCCGACGGACGTGCGGTTTTAGAAAGTACGATGACCGAACTTGCACTGATAAGGCAGGGTGAATAATGGTATCATTGAGTCAGGTTGTCGTGGTCGAGGGAAAGTACGATAAAATAAAACTTTCCTCTTTTCTTTCTGCTGAGATCGTCACTACTGACGGATTTCGCATCTTTAAAGACCGCGAAAAGATGAAAATGCTTCGAAAAATGGCTGAAAAACGCGGATTGATAATAATGACCGACAGTGATTCGGCAGGGTTTATAATAAGAAATCATCTCTGCGGTTCTATCGATAATTCGTTGATAGTGAACGTTTTTATCCCCGAGATAAAGGGAAAAGAACGCCGAAAAACATCACCGTCGGCACAGGGCTTGCTGGGTGTTGAGGGTGTGACTGACCAGGTGATAATAGATGCTTTGAAAAGAGCAGGTATTGATGCAGGCGGTAATATTCTCGAAAGACAGGACAAGATAACAAAAATTGACCTTTTTTCAGTCGGTCTTTCGGGTGGTAAGGATAGCAGCAAGGCAAGACAAGACCTTCTCAAACGCCTCGATTTGCCGTCTGGAATGTCACCGTCGCAGATGCTTATTGCCCTGAATTCCTTATATTCGAGGGAAGAGTTTTTGAATCTCTTTAAGGAGGAAAATCAATGAGTGTATCCCGTAGGTCAAGAGCTGTTTTCATCCTTGATTATTTGAAGAAAAACAGTGATGAAGAGCACCCTGTTGATACTGCCGAGCTTTTGCAAGAACTTGAAAAGGAAGGCTTGGTGGCTGAGCGCAAGGCTATCTATGAAGATATAAAGGCGTTGTGCGATTTGGGGCATGACATTATCAAAACAAATGCGCAGGGAAGAGGGTACTTTATCGGCTCACGCGAGTTTGAGATACCGGAGGTAAGCTTGCTTATAGATGCAGTTCAATCGGCAGGATTTATAAGCCCATCAAAGACTAAAAAACTCATTTCCAAGTTAGAAGGTTTGCTGAGCAAAAATCAGGCAGAAAATTACTGCGACCGCGTATTTATCGAAAACCGCAGTAAATGCACAAACGAGGGCATTTACAGAATCATCAGCGATATAAATGAGGCGATAAAACGCAATAAACAAATTGAGATAACCTATTCAAAAAACACCCTGTCGGGCGATAAACTGACGGTAGAAAATAAGGAAATGGTTATCAACCCGTATGCGCTTTTGTGGGATTCCGACCACTACTATCTCATAGGCAATAATGTAAAGTATGATAATTTGACTCATTTAAGGGTCGATAGGATAAGCAAAATAAGGGTTGTTAACAAGCAACGACGACATTTTAGCGAGGTTTCAGAGTATAAGTACCGTTTTGACGTTGCTGATTATGCAAGAAAGACGTTCAATATGTTCGGTGGTGAACTTTGCAGAATCGATTTAGAGTGCGATATAAAACTTCTCGATCAAATAATTGACCGCTTCGGATCGGAAATTTTTCTCCGCCATTTTGACGGAGAAAAGTCCTTCCGATTTTCAACCGACGCTCTGATAAGTGAAGGTCTTGTGGGTTGGTTGATGCAGTTTGGCGGCAGGGTTAAGGTGCTGTCACCCAAAAGTTTGAAGGAAGATGTTTTAAACCGCATCAGAGAACTTGAAAAAAGTTATCAGGAGTAATTTTCGAAAATTTTAAAATAAGTGTTGATTTTTGGAAATTGCTGTGATATAATACATCAGCTTGGAGTATGCCAACTCTAAGTTCAAAAAATTCACACGTATTCGCGGTTGACGAAACGGTGCCGACCAAACGGTCGGAAAGCCGTCAAATAAACGAATGCGGCGGTATTAACCGAAGGAGGAAAAATTATGGCAGTAGTATCAATGAAACAGCTGCTCGAAGCCGGTGTTCATTTCGGACATCAGACAAGACGCTGGAACCCGAAAATGGCTGAGTACATTTTCACAGAGCGTAACGGTATCTACATCATCGACTTGCAGAAGACCGTTAAGAAGCTCAACGAGGCATATCTCTTTGCTCGCGACATCGCAGCAGACGGTAAGGATATCCTCTTTGTAGGCACCAAGAAGCAGGCTCAGGATTCTGTTAAGGAAGAGGCTATCAACTGCGGTATGCCTTATGTTAACGCTCGTTGGCTCGGCGGTATGCTCACCAACTTCCGTACCATCCGTACCAGAATTGCTCGTCTTAACCAGCTTCGCAAGATGAAGGAAGACGGAACCTTTGATCTTCTTCCTAAGAAGGAAGTTATCGGTCTTGAACTCGAAATTGAGAAACTCGAGAAGTTCCTCGGCGGCATTCAGGATATGGAAAAGATCCCCGGTGCTCTCTTCATTGTTGACCCCAGAAAAGAAAGAATTGCAGTTCAGGAAGCAAAGAAACTCGGCATTCCGATCATTGCTATCGTTGACACCAACTGCGATCCCGATGAGATCGACGCAGTTATTCCCGGTAACGATGACGCTATCCGTGCAGTAAAGCTTATTGCTTCTACCATCGCTGCTGCTGTTATCGAAGGCAGACAGGGTGAGCAGGCTGCTCCCGCTACCGAAGAAGTAGCAGAAGAAGCAGCTGCTGAATAATCATTGAAATCAAAGCCGGTGAGAGTCCAGACTTTTGCCGGCATTTTTAAAATTATAGTTTGGAGGAAATTAAAATGGCATTTACAGCTAAGGACGTACAGGCTCTTCGTGAGAAGACCGGTTGCGGTATGATGGATTGTAAAAAAGCTCTTGTTGAGTGCGACGGCAATATGGACGCTGCTGTTGACTATCTTCGTGAGAAGGGACTTGCTTCTCAGGCTAAGAAGGCAAGCCGTGTTGCTGCTGAGGGTACCGTTGCTGTATACACCGCAGACGGTGTAGGCGCAGTTGTTGAGGTTAACTCCGAGACTGACTTTGTTGCATCTAACGAAGAATTCAAAGCATTTGCAAATAAGGTTGCTGAGGTTGTAGCTAAGGCTAACCCCGCTGATGTTGATGCTCTTCTTGCTACCAAAGACGACAGCGGCAAGACCGTTGACGAATTGAAGCAGGACATCTTCTTGAAATTCCGTGAGAATCTTCAGATTCGCCGTTTCGTTCGTATCGAAGGTGCTGTTGTAACCTATGTTCACGCAGGCGGTAAGATCGGCGTTATGGTTAAGTTTGATACCGACGTAGCCGGCAACGATGCTTTTGTTGCTATGGGTAAAAACATTGCTATGCAGATTGCAGCTATGAACCCTGCATACCTTGACGAAGCTTCTGTTCCCGCAGAGGTTATCGCAAAGGAAAAGGAAATCATGATCGCTCAGATGAAGGAAGATCCTAAAATGGCTAACAAGCCTGAACAGGTTCTTGCTAAGATCGTTGAAGGTAAGATCGGCAAATACTACAAGGAGAACTGCCTTGTAGAACAGCAGTACGTTGTCGACGGCGATTACACTGTTGCAAAGTATGTTGAGTCTGTTGCTAAGGAACTTGGCGGCAGCATCAAGATTGCTGAGTTTGTTCGCTTTGAAAAGGGCGAAGGCATTCAGAAGAAGGAAGATAACTTCGCTGCTGAAATCGCAAGCATGGTAAAATAATTAAACAAATTAAAAAGGCGAGAGGTTTAAACCTCTCGCCTTTTTTTATTTATCAGTTCTTAAAAAGCCACAGTTTTATCACTGCCAAACATTCACGCATCGAACTTGGGATAACGGCATACCACTTCGTGTCACTGTGAGCATGGGTCGCAGAGGTTACACCTGCAAAACTTGCAAGCTTACCTGCTCTGAAAATATGGTATTCATTGGTGACAAAGCATACGGTATAGTCACTGCCGAAACGTTGGTCCAGAATTTTTTTGGAAAATTGAAAGTTTTCGTAGGTGCTGCGGGAAAGTTCTTCTTTTATAATCGACTCTTTTGGAACACCTTGACTTATAAGATAACGTTCCATAGCCAAGGCTTCGGTTATCGTCTCCTGTTCGCCTTGACCGCCACTGACGATTATCAGTATGTCGTTGTTGGAGTTGTAGATCTCAATAGCCTTGTCCAAGCGGTACTGCAAACCGGTTGTGATTTGCTCACCCAAAATGCCTGAACCCAGAACGATAACCGCATCCTCGTCACCGCTAATTGTATCGTTTTTGCCAAAAGAGAACAAGAATGATACAAATACAACGACCGCAGCCAAGCCCAAAAGGAACAAGGATTTTAAAACCCTTAACAGCTTTGAACTCAGCCTGTCCCAGTATATTCCCTCAAGGATCAGTAAAACACCCAAGATAAACGCCGTAAGAATACCGGTGTTAAAGTTTGAGTAGAAGGTCATAAACAGTGCATTAAGAGCAAATATTAAGCCTAAAACGACTAAAAAGATTTTTAGGATTTTTTTCAATTTTGTACTTCCTTTTACAATGGTTTATAACGCAATACTTAATTCATCAAAAAGGTGGTGGTATTGAAAAAAAGTCACCCTTGTCGGTAGACAAAAGTGACTTCTTTCGTGGCGGAGTAGGAGAGATTTGAACTCTCGCGCCGGTTACCCGACCTACTCCCTTAGCAGGGGAGCCTCTTCACCACTTGAGTACTACTCCATAAGTGCCTTATATTTAAACGGCAACGGCCGTTTATTAACTTTTGGCGGAGAGGAAGGGATTCGAACCCTTGTGGGGTTGCCCCCAAACGGTTTTCAAGACCGCCTCGTTATGACCACTTCGATACCTCTCCGTGTTTCGAGTGTCGCACTAACGACGCTTAAAGATTTTAACATAATACCTGTCGCTTGTCAACACCTTTTATTGAAAAATATTCTTCCGGTATGCTTACCTATTTTGTGAAATGCACTTGAATTAGTATTTGTTTTAAGTTATAATATAATGGAATGTGGGTTATTATATCTATTGGGAGAATTGACTTTGGAAAACGCTGTAAATTATAGGATAGAAGATGTCGAATTGCAGGAGCAGTTTGAGTACGCGCAACGCGTGTTTGAGATACTGAAAAATAAATATTCTGAGAAGCCCCTGGCGTTTGTTCATACATACGGTTGCCAGCAAAATGTCAGTGATTCCGAACGTCTTAAAGGCCTTTTGCACCTTATGGGATACGATTTCACTGAAACCTTGGAAGAGGCCGATTTGGTGCTTTACAACACTTGTGCAGTGCGTGAACACGCTGAGGACAGGGTGTTTGGCAATGTCGGTATTTTGAAGGCCTTAAAGCGTCAAAAACCGAATATGCTTATCATTGTCTGCGGTTGTATGGCACAGCAGCCCGAGGTTGTAGCAAAAATCAAAAAAAGCTATCCGTATGTTGATATTTTGTTTGGTACACACGTAAGGCATAAACTACCCGAGTTTATATATAAAAGGATAAATGGTTCGCCGAGGATTTTTGAAAATCCTGATGTAACGATTCCATTCAAAGAGGGTGTGCCACTTCGCCGTGACGGAACCTTCAAGGCGTGGTTGCCCATTATGGAAGGGTGCAACAATTTCTGCTCCTA
>JAZRMK010000062.1:0-12633 GCA_045647525.1 Acutalibacteraceae bacterium | reverse complement strand
TACTCGAAGAACAGTTCTTCACTGCCTGTCTTTTGACTGACTATTCTATCCCCGTCAAGCGTAAAGTATGTTGTAACTCCGTCATAGGTCTTCTGTGTTCTTATTCCGTCGGCATTATACAAATATGAAGTTGCACCGCCGCCTATACTGGATGTTGCAAGCTGTCTGCCGTTCCAGGTAAGTGTCATACCGTAACGGTATGTAAGCGGATTTCCTATCTCATCATAAGTAATTGCAAAACCGTCATACGACGTTAACAAGTCCGACCAGTCGCTATCATCATATCCGTATTCAATAGTATAGTCGTTTTGAGTTGCTGAAAGGATATTTCCGCCGTCATCATAGGTATACGAATATGTTCTGCCGCCTATTGTCGCATTTGTAAGCTGGTTAAGCTCATCATATGCATAGGTTTCAACAATATTACCGTTTTTAGTAACTTGGGTAATATTTCCGTTGGCATCATAGGTATAGCCGTATGCGTTAGACCAACCGTTACCGTTTATGGTTGCACCCGAAATCATTGCAGTGGTCGTATTTTCGGCAGTGCCCGCACGGAAGGTATAAGAATTTGTTAAAATACCTGCTCCTTCGGCAGTTTTAAGAACCTTTGAACTCACACGGCCGAACGAATCGTAATTATAATTATTTGTATATCCATTATTAAAGGTTTCACTCAAAAGTCTTCCACTGTCTGAATAGTTATATGATGTCGTGTAAGAAGATGTACCGACCTTGCGTGTGACCTCGGTCAACTGACCTTTACTATTATACAAATTCGAGAAATCTACACTAGGCATACCCGCTGCGGTGGGTTTTCCTACAACATTTGTCAGTCTTCCTGCGGAGTCATAGGTATACCTGAACTCTTGATTATTGACAAAATCTTTATGCAGTCCGACCTGCCCTTTATAGCCGTATTCCCAAGTGTACTTTGTAACTCCATTATACTTTATTCCTGTCACACGGTCAAGGCTGTCATAGATATTCGAGAAAATAAAACCGTTGCCGTAAGCAGAGCTAAGCAATTTACCGTTATTAGCGGCGTAGGTGTGGTCAATAAGAACACGGTTACCAACAGAAATCGTGTCTGTGTTGCCGAATGCATCATACACGAAATTATAGGTAACGTTTTCTGTATCCGAGGTTTTACGTTGTATCGACGTTAACTTATGATCGGTATAACCGTAGTTGACCTGACTGTCACCTGTTGTAACAGATAAAAGCGCATCTGTATTGGGGTCATAGGTATAATTAGTAACCGTGCCCTTTGCATCGGTTGCCGATTGGAGCAAACCGCTTGCTGTATTTATCTGTGATGTCGAGGTATGCCCAAACGGGTCAGCCGACGATACGGCATAATTACCCGTCGAATCATATCCAGTTGTTGATCCAACCAGTTTAGTACCTTCTGTACTTTCGGAATTTGTAACTTCTTGACTAACCAGGTTGCCATTTGCATCATAGTTGTAGGTAGTGACAACCCCGTCAGCATCCGTGTATGTCTTGACTCTCTTAGAAGTATCATATGTGTACTCTTCAAAAGTTCCGTCAGGGTAAGTGATTTTTTTAACTCTTCCGTCGGGAGTAACAGATGTGTCCTCAGTATACGCAACAACGTAGGTATACTTTGTCTTTTTATCAGATCCTTTATCTACATCTTGAACAGTTACAACCCTTCCCCAATCATCATATGTGTATCTAATATTGCTGCCTTCTTTGAAAAGGCACAAGTCATCAACATAGGCCTCGTTTTTCTGATTATTGTAGATCAGCGCCATACGTACAGTTGTATAGTCAGCATCGGCCACTGCCTCACCTGCCAAGAACTGCCAGTTATCACTCATACTCTCAAACTGGAAATAGTGGCTATTGGTGGTGCCATCAGAGCGAACAAAGAATATTCTTATTTCAAAATTTCTGTGTTCTTCTGTAAGGCTTCCAAGTCGCGACAGTGCACCTGTTGACTTTGCCCATGCACTGAACGAAAACTTATCTCCCTTTTTGCCGGAAACCGTAACATATTGCTCTATATTTTTATAAGTCTTTCGTTCACCGACAATTTTAAAACAATTTCTGCCGTCAACCGTGACCACTTTATCCTTGGATGAATTAAGGTTCTTTCCGACATAGCCCCATGGCAACGCAGTGCCGACCGAATCACCGAAATCGCCGTTATCAATATAATTATAACTATTGACAACACTGCCTTCTTCAACCTGGACATTATCAAAGTAGGCAGTACCCGTACATCCAAACAAGCCTATCTTTGCAATCAACTGTTTAACATTTGCCGGCAACGTAAATGTCAATGATATGCGAGTCCAATCCCCTACGTTCTGAATAGTTTGGCTAGCCCGCATATCCCAAGTTCCGTCTTTAAGCTCGAAGCCGAAATACACAATTGCTCCACTGATGATAGGTGTTGTTGATGTAGTTATATCTGTAACTTTGACATAAGATGATATGGTATATGTCTTTCCCTCACTTACATCCGACAAATAAAGTCCTTGCTGATAGCCGTATCTTCCTGTAAATGACGTGCTCTGAATCTTAATAGACTGATTGCCCATATAAGCCTGTTCAGTAGAAAGCTCAGCACTTCCCGTGCCGGAAGCGGTACTATTTTCGAAATGCCACGGAGTAAGTTCACTGTTTTCAAAATCGGGATTTGCAACATAATTATTTACAGTAGACTGTAAGACTGTAGAATATTTGAGTTGCGTTGATTTAGAAATAGCTGCATCGGTATTGTTTCCCTTGCTGGGATTAACATCTTTGGTTGCGTCCGGAGAATTATATTTTAAAAAGCTTGCCCGTCCTTCACCGTCGCGCACACAAACCGTCTGACCGTAATCGTCAAACATCATTGTTTCTGTTTTTCCGTCACGATCAGTAACCGTTGTTTCACCGGTTGCGTACGTAAATGTTAACTTCTTACCTTCGGTTCCGTCTGTTCCCTTTTCAGTAAGCATTTTTACACGTCGCAGTGAATTTGTATTATTATATTTTGTTGAATAATAAGTTATTTCAACACAAGAATTATCGTAAGACTTTATTCTAGTAAGACTTCCGTTTGAATCGTAAGATAAGGTAACAACACGATTTCCCGGACGCGTTATCGATATTAATCTTCCGTCTGTATAGGAAAATGTGGTTGATCTTCCGGACGTATCAGTTATACTCTGCAGATATGTTTTACTATCTATCGTAGTATATGTAAAATCGATTATCTTACCGGCACCGTCGGTAATTTTGTCTACATAAGCAGTGTTTTCGACAAAATGAATACCTGCGATTTTACCGTTGATTACATCCTTTTTGTAAGTTAGATATCCGTTCCATGTAAACATTGACTCGATATCTGAGCCGTCTGTCAACTTAAAGTTTTTTGGAGTCCCATCAGTGTTATTTATTCTTTCAAGAACACGGTTAGGATAGAACTCATCAACAAATAGCGTCTCTGATTCGCCCTTTTGTTTGAAATAATGCCAAGTACCGTCAGAGTCTAAATATTTATATGGGTATCCCTCAATGTCACAACTTACAACTCGTTCATAAAGATTTAATCTAAAACCTGTGCCAACATAACCACTGGTGTGACTATATCTTTCATCGTTTCGATAAGAGTTATCAAACACATGGGAAACTGATATCGGGAAAAGGTTACCATCTGTTGAGGCATCCTCGAAAACATAAACCAAGTTTCCGTTAAAATCGTTAACCGATACAATGCCTGTTTCGCCACTACCGGCAGTATGATATGTAAGATTATCCTCCAAACCATTATTATTAGCGTATTGTATAACGAGAGCCGGATAATTTATTTCGGATACTCCTGTGTTATAACGTGTAAAGAATGTAACATAATCGTATGCTCCGCCTTCGTTTTCAGAAACCAGCGCCACACCGTAATTTTTGCCATTTTGATACCAATCACGAACAATTGCTGTTATATCAAACGGAACTTGAGTGTAAGCGTCAGCCGTTGCTAATGTCAGCACTTGACTATCACTGACAATGGGACTGTATTTTCCGTCAAGTCCACTCCAAGTAAGCGTGGGAAGACTTATTTCACTGGTTATTTTGTGAGCATTAACGGTAACCGATTTACTACTGTCTTCAGGATCAAAACTACGTTGCCTTAAAAGCAAACTGGCCGCAATAACTCTGTCCGATGACGTAACATTAGTCGGCAGTTCAAACTTCACAACGGAACGTGTATTGCCATATTGCGACGATTCTCTTCCTACCGCTATGCTTCCGTAAGCATAATACGAATTGTCCGGGGTACTTGACGCAACATATGTTGTATCAATTTCGTCTTTTTCAGTTAGTATTTTGCCGAAAATCGGGTCAACGATAACAGGAAAAGTCGCATTTTTCAGCCACTCGTCATCAGGTTTTACTTTTACGGTATAATGATTTCCTGAACCCGAAAGTTCAAGAGTAATGGCATTACTGATTGCGCCATTACTATCCATCATCCATGGTGCCGACATCGAAAATAGCTTTTCTCCGTCTGCATTGGCAAAGTAGATAATGTTATCCTCAATAGTTAACTCAAACTTATTAGTCTGCAACTCAAATTCTAACACACGTGCGCTGTCATAATCGGCAAATATAATATTTTCCTTCAACTGATTTGATGTTGCCCAATATTGCAGTGTTACTCCCGGAAGAATATCTTCATACGAAACGCAACCACTGGTATTAATAACAGCCAGTTTGTTTGGTTTTTTCGAATACTGTGTGAGTTTAGCTTCTTTTACACTCTCTTTAACACCAACCAGACTCCATTTGATCTGACCTTCATCGGTTTTTAATGTATAAAGTTTTCCATTCTTCGGATTTTTGGAAAACTTCACCTGCATAGAGTTCTCGGTATTTGCATACTCGGAGCCATTGTCAGATAAACCAAAATTGATTTCCTGCCACTTGCCGTCAGCATCCAGCTTATGCACAGGATTATCATATGTTGCTGCTAACACAGTACCGTCTGTAAGCCGAAAGTACTTTGTCTTTTCTTCGCGCCGACCATTAAGTTCCCCTACAATCTGATCGTCAGATATGTTATTAATATCTATAGAGCCGTTGTATAAATCGTCAATAGAAACCGTATCTTCACTTATTGCGGTTTTTTCTGCAACTACATAACTGCTATCGACAACTGTTTCCGAAGCAGAAATAGCCACTGCGGACATTTGCAGCAGCAGTGTAACAGAAAGTAATATTGAAATTACAACGCACAATTTGGATGGTTTTTTGTTAAGATACATTGTTTTGCTTTTTGTTTGCATAGTTCAATACACATCCTTTTTAATTTGTTAATTTAGAGTATTGCCTCCCTCACATATGGCACCTGCGGTGCCAGTCACGTTTTAACATATTTTTTTGCGATTGTCAATGTAAAGTGTTATTTATTTATGCTTTTTAGTAACTGATTTGCCAAATCATTTCAAACAATTAATTTTAATATTTTTATAAAACAACGAGCGTTTTGGTTTGTTTTTTCTTTACGCCATACCAGCAAACTGTATTTTATTATGTAAACAAACAAGGCGGTGCGTAACGCACCGCCTTGTTTTCTTTTAAATTGAAATAACGTTTGCCATATTGTACATATCAACATCGAAAGGCTTAGTCATATTAAGAGCCTCATAAATGTCTGTATCAACAAGCATTCCCGAACGGTAGCAAACAACACGGTTGCCAACGCCGCGGCTTAAAAGTTCGACTGCATAGTAACCCATGCAGGAAGCCATCTGACGATCGCGAACCGTAGGTCTGCCGCCACGTTGAACGTGACCCAAAACGGTTGCTCTTGCCTCGATATTTGTAAGTGCTTCCAACTTTGCAGCGATCTTCTCAACGTCACCGACACCCTCGGCTACGATAATAATAAAGTGTTTCTTGCCCGACTTTTGAGTGTTAATGATCTTGGGGACAATAACATTCCTCAAATCATATTCGATTTCGGGAACCAAAATCGCAGTAGCACCGACTGCAATACCTGCTTGCAAAGCGATCCAACCTGCATGTCTTCCCATAACCTCAACAACACTGCAACGCTCGTGGGACTGGGTGGTATCACGAAGACGGTCAACCATTTCCATAGCCGTGTTCATAGCGGTATCAAAACCGATGGTATAGTCGGTCGAAGCGATATCGTTATCAATGGTTCCGGGAATGGCAACACAAGGAATACCTCTTAAAGAAAGGTCACGTGCGCCTCTATAAGATCCGTCACCGCCGATTACAACGATACCCTGAATGCCGAACTTTTTGCAGTTATCGATAGCCAGTTGCATACCTTCCTCGGTTTTAAACTGAGGGCTGCGGGCAGTATAAAGAATAGTACCGCCACGGTGAATAACGTCACTAACGTCACGGAGAGTAAGCTCAAAAATATCGCCTTCGATAAGACCGTTGTATCCTCTTCTGATACCGTAGACCTTCATGCCCATTGCAATACCTGTTCTGACAACGGCACGAACGGCAGCATTCATACCGGGTGCGTCACCGCCACTGGTAAGAACACCGATTGCGCTCATTTTTTCCATAATATAACATTTCCTTTCCGGGAACAAAATTTAAAATTGTTATGAAATATAATATAACTTTTTGAGTGTTATGTCAAGCAAAAGACCGATTTTTAAGTTATTTAGTCGACATACTTTACATTATCTTTACCCAAAATCGACTCTAATTCACTTAAAAGTTCTTTATTATATGAAATCCATTTGTTTTGGGGTGACTTTAACGCCTTGCCGATATCTATTGCTTTAACAATGACCGGCACATTTCCTGCAAATTTATCCATACAGCATCTGGCTTGTCTATACTCAGATGATTCAATGGAAGACACACGCAGATAAAGTCCTCTTTTAACGTTAGCTTTATGCTCGTTTGCTTGTCCCTTCTCAACTTTTTCAAGTTTCGAGCAGACAATGTCCGCCTCACCGGATTCCTTTACCGAAACTCTGCCGGTAACCTTTATGACATTACCCACGGCCATCAACGACTGGTACTCCGCATAAAGTTTTGGGAAGACGAGGATATTAAGTGTTCCGTACATATCCTCGACCTCTAAAAACACCATAGTTTCGTTAGATTTGGTCTGTTTTCTGCGCAATTTGGACACCATAACCACCAACGAAACATACTTTCCGTCAAGTTTTATGTTGGTCTCCGAGTCAAGCAGATCAAAGGTTTTGACCAAACCTTTCTCACTCATTGCAGCAGAATATTCGTACAAAGGATGTCCCGAAATATACATTCCCGTGACTTCCTTTTCGCCCTGCAACAATTCGAACTGCGGCATTTCCTCCATTTCAGGCAAGGTATAGCCTATATCGACAACCGTTTCTTCTGCGGTGTCAAAAAGTCCCATTTGTCCACCCGAAGAGTACCTTTTAACACTTTCAACAGCTCTGAGCAAAGGTTCTATTCCCTGCAACAACTGACGACGTGTGTTGCCGAAGCAATCGAAAGCACCGCATTTGATAAGACTTTCGGCAGCTCTTCGATTCAGATCAAGTCCGAAAAGGCGTGTGCAGAAATCGTAGATCGACAGATATTCACCGTTTTGGCGTTCGGCTATCAATTTTTCGACCAGACCGACACCGATATTGCGAACAGCCAGAAGACCAAAACGAATGCCTTCTTCTGTTGCTGTAAAACCTTTATCACTTTTATTGACATCGGGTGGCAATACTTTTATCCCGTTTTTCTGGCATTCGGCAATGTACTTAGAAAGTTTTGTCTGGTCGTCAAGGACACTTGTAAGCAACGCCGACATATACTGCTTTTCGTAATGGCATTTCAAATACGCCGTCTGATATGCAACATAGGCATACGCCGCTGCGTGAGATTTGTTGAATGCATAGGAACTGAACGCCGTCAGTTCATCAAAAATCTCTTCCGCAACCTTTGGGTCGATTCCCCTACTTACACAACCGCCACACAAAACCGTGCCGTCCTCTGCTTTATCGCCGAAAATAAACGCCTTGCGTTCCTTTTCCATAACGTCATGCTTCTTTTTGGACATAGCACGTCGCACGATATCGGCACGACCCAAAGAATAGCCCGCAAGCGAACGGAATATCTGCATTACCTGTTCCTGATAGACAACGCAGCCGTAAGTTACCTCTAAAATCGGTCTTAACAACTCGGTTTTATAGGTTATCTTGGAAGGGTTGTGACGATTCTTGATATATTTGGGTATCGAATCCATAGGGCCGGGTCGATACAGTGAAATAATAGCAATTAAATCCTCTATTTTTTCGGGTTTGAACGACTGCAACACTGACCTCATTCCGCCCGACTCAAACTGGAATACTCCATCGGTATCGCCCTTAGACATCATCTTCATCGTAGCCTTGTCCGAAAGGTCGATTTTACTAATATCGAATGTGGGGTCCTGCTGCTTTATCATCTTGACGGTGTCGTCAATTACTGTCAGGTTTCTAAGCCCCAAGAAGTCCATTTTAAGAAGACCCAGCTCATCAAGAGTGGTCATCGTATACTGCGTCACTACCGAACCGTCATTGGTTGCCAATGGCACATATTCCGCAACAGGTTTATCGGTTATAACAACACCTGCCGCGTGGGTCGATGCGTGCCTCGGCATTCCCTCAACCTTAATAGCAGTATCGATCATCGCCTTGATGTCGGGGTCGGAGTCATATTCTTTTTTCAGTTCTTTAACACGTTCCAAACTGGAACTTATAGTGACCTTCAATTCTCTGGGGATCAGCTTTGCAATTCTGTCACAGGTGGCATACGGAATATCCATAGCACGACCGACATCACGAATCGCACCCCTGGCCGCCATTGTTCCAAAGGTAACTATCTGCGCCACGTGGTCACTTCCGTACTTTGAAACAACGTAGTCAATGACTTCTTGACGTCTGACATAGCAAAAGTCAATATCAAAGTCCGGCATAGAAACACGTTCGGGATTAAGGAATCTTTCAAAAATAAGATTGTATTTCAAAGGATCGATTCCCGTTATTCCTATGCAGTAAGCCACAAGACTTCCCGCACCCGAGCCTCTGCCGGGACCGACAGGAATATCGTTGGATTTCGCGAAGTTTACAAAATCGGCAACAATAAGGAAATAGTCGATATATCCCATTCGATTGATTACCGACAATTCATACTCCAATCTTTCGGCAACCTCTTCGGGTAACTCTTCGCCGTAATACTTTTTAGCGCCTTTGAAGCTAAGCTCTGTTAAGTGCTCATAATGGTCTTTGTCACCAATATCAAAAAACGGCAGTTTGGTATGACCGAAATCGAAATCAAAATTGCACATATCGGCAATTTTCAAGGTGTTTTCCAAGGCCTCGGTCGGAAAGAGATTTGCCATTTCGTCACCGGTTTTAAGGTAAAACTCCTCACTGTCAAAGCCGAGTCCCGTGTCCTCATTGACCGTATGGTTTGTGCCGATGCAGATAAGGATCTTTTGTGTTTCGGCATCACACTTTTCAACATAATGAACGTCGTTGGTGCAAACAACAGGTATCCCCGTTTCTTTTGAAATCCTTAAAATTTGCGGGTTAACTCGCAATTCGTCTTGAAGACCATGATCCTGCAATTCAAGATAATAGTTACCCTTACCAAACATTTTTTCATAACGAAGTGCTGCCTCTTTTGCCGTTTGATAATCACCTTTTAAAAGACATTTCGGCACTCCACCCGAAAGGCAGGCAGAAAGTGCTACAAGGCCTTCGGTGTATTTTTCCAGCAATTCCTCGTCAATACGGGGTTTTGAGTAGAATCCCTCGGTAAAGCCCCTTGATACAAGTTCTGTCAGATTACGGTATCCGACAGCATTTTTGCACAAAAGGACTAAATGACGATACTCACCGTCGTATTCCTTTTGCTTATCAAAACGGCTTCTCGGCGCAACATAGACCTCGCAACCGATAATGGGTTTGATGCCGTTTTTCTTGGCTTCTTTATAAAATTCGACCGCGCCGTACATAACACCGTGATCGGTTATAGCCAAAGCGGTCTGACCCTTTTCTTTGGCGGAGTTTATCAGTGCCTTGATGCGACACGCACCGTCCAAAAGACTGTATTCGGTATGAGTATGAAGATGAACAAACGGTATCACAAAAGGCACCTCCTTTAATTATTTTTCTTAGTTTCCTTGGCTTCAATATACGCCGCGACAACTCGTTGCAAACGGTGATTCATTCCCGATCTCGATATACTTCCCTTACACAGTTCACAAAGTTTCGAAAGCGATGCATCGGGATTATCCCGTCGAAGATACGCAACTTCTCTTAACTCTTCGGGCAGCATTCCTATAAGGTTTTCTTTTATTAAATAGTCTATCGCCTCGTTTTGTAAAACCGCGGCATTAACCGTTTTTGAGATGTTGGCAGTTTCAAAATTATTCTGTCGGTTGAGTCGGTTTCGCATATCCTTAACGACCTTGACTTCCATAATTTCCAGACTATCCTGAACGGCACCGAAAGAACCTAAAATTTCTTCCAAATCAGTACTTTGGTTATAATAAAGTGCCGTAACACTCGGTCGCTGAGCTGTTTTAGGCTTGTACCCGCAAAGTTCCAAAAAAGCGGCAAAAGCAAAACTCAACGTTGTGTCCTTGACTGCAAATTCAAGATGATAACTTTTTTCAGGATTATTTATACTTCCGCAGGCAAGAAATGCACCGCGCACAAATGCCCATCGGCAACAGGTTCGTTTTAAGAATTTCGGGTTTATGATCCAATCCTGCTCACCCGAATCATAGTAGTTTATGATCTTAACTCGGTCTGCCTCACCCGGAACCGAAACCAAATAGGTCTTTTTTGTATCACCGTTCTCGGTGACGACTGTGTGAACGTCAAAACACACCTTTATTAACGAGGCGTAATACTCGGCAACACTTTTTGAACTTGTACGAAGTGCAATTTCATAACTGCAAAAAGACCGACCGAACAGTAAAAGCCCATAACATTCAGCAATCCTGCAACAGCCGGTCGGTTTAGTTTTGCAAAGCTCGGTTTTCAGGTTGGCTGAAAACGATTTTCCTTCCACTTTTTACTCCTTCCCGAGATCTCGGTGATTAACCGAGGAACGATAGTTCATATCTTTAAGGTGATTATGTATCAATTCGGCAAAAACGACCGAACGGTGCTTTCCGCCCGTGCAACCGACCGCTATAATCAACTGACTTTTGCCCTCCTTTACATAAAGGGGAACAGTATAATCAATAAGCGACAAAATCTTGTCAGACAGACCCTTGGCCTCCGGCAGATTCATAACAAAATCACGCACCGGTTCCTCTAACCCTGTGCGATGCTTCAAATCAGGCACATAGAAAGGATTTTTAAGGCACCTGACGTCAAAAACAATATCGGCCTCAGGGACGCAACCGTTTTTAAAGCCGAAGGAAATGCACTGAATAGGCATACCTTCGTTTACATCGCTTAAAAACAGGCTTGAAATGCGTTCTTTCAAAATAGATGTTGACGACATCGAAGTATCGATAATATAATCCGCCATATCCTTTAAGGGCTTCAACATTTCCCGTTCTTTTTGCACCTGCTCCGCAACGCTAAGTTTAGAATAGCGAGCCATGGGATGACTTCTTCTTGTTTCTTTATATCTTGTTACAATTTTTTCGTTGGAAGCCTCTAAAAACAAAATTTTATAGTCAAAGCCGTTATTACGCAGATTTTTAAGGACGGGTACAAGTTCATTGAACATTTTTCCGCCTCTTATATCAGTCACGATGGCAACCTTACCTAAGTCAGAATGTCCTCTGACCGAAAGTTCTGCAACAGGGCCTATAAGTGCGGGGGGCATATTATCGATACAGTAAAATCCTATATCCTCCAAAGCATTTGCCGCAACCGATTTTCCGGCACCCGACATACCCGTAACAATGACCAATTCCATAAAAAGACCTACCTTAAATAAATAACTTCTGTTTCCAATTCCACATTCTTTTCGCGCAAAACAGTTTCCTTAATAAGTTCAATCAACTGTAACACATCGTTACAGGTTGCGCCGCCCTTATTTATAACAAATCCCGAGTGTTTGACACTTACCTCGGCACTGCCCACCGAAACGCCTTTTAATCCGCATTCCTCAATCAAAGCAGCGGCAAAATACCCGTCCGGACGTTTGAAAGTGCTGCCTGCACTGGGAAATTCAACAGGCTGCTTTGCCTTCCTTTTTGCCAAAAGTTCTTCCATCGCGCCTCGGATTTCTTCCTTATCGCCCGATTTAAGTTCAAATGTGGCCGACAAAATTATCTCATCATTGGATTTAAACACACTTGTTCTATAACCCAAATTCAGTTCCTCTGCGGTTCTTGTTATCAATCTTCCGTCGCGGGTCAGAGAAGTACAGCTAACAATAACATCCTTTACTTCACCGCCATAGGCACCTGCGTTCATATAAACCGCACCGCCCACAGTACCTGGAATGCCGCAGGCAAATTCCAATCCAGACAAGGAATGGTTTTTGGCTTCAAGACAAAGCTTGGTCAACTTAACGCCTGCCGCACAGGTGACCCTGTTTCCGTCTACTGTAATGGTTTCATCGGCAATAAAAAGCACCACACCGCGAAGCCCTTCGTCCGACACTAACAAGTTCGTTCCCTTGCCT
>JAZRMK010000061.1:0-5119 GCA_045647525.1 Acutalibacteraceae bacterium | reverse complement strand
TGATTGGACGTAGTTGACATCAAGGCTCCGGTGGCGCAAAAAAGCACATTTTTCAACTCTCCTTGCTCCATCTTTTGCAGAATATACGAACAGAGCACACTGCCCGCACAGCCACAACCCGAACCGCCCGCATGAACATCCTGCACGTCGCGGTCGAATATTATCATTCCGCAGTCGTTATGGTTTGAAAGGTCGACGCCGTCCTCTTTTGCGATTCTTGTTAGAAGGTCAGAGCCAACAAACCCCAAGTCGCCCGTTAAAATCATATCGTAATCTTGGGGAGTGGTTTCGGTATCCTTCAAAAATTCGCTTATCGTATCCCATGCGGCAGGTGCCATCGCCGCACCCATATTGCCCATATCGGTTATACCGTAATCGACAATTCTACCTATCGACACCGCCTTAATTTTGACTCCGTTGCCGCCCTCTTCGACAACAACAGCGCCTGAACCAGTTACGGTCCACTGTGCTGTGGGGGCTCTTTGTCCGCCGTATTCAAGCGGAAATCGGAACTGCCTTTCAGAACTGCAAAAGTGCGATGATGTGACCGCCGCGGCTCTTTTTGCCCAACCGCCGTCAACGCTCAGCGAAGCATTAATGAGCGAAAGTGCCATTGTCGAACAAGCACCGTAAAGACCCACAAAAGAAACCCCTAAATCTCTAAGACCGTATGCCGATCCTATACATTGGTTGAGCAGGTCACCCGCAAAAATTACATCTATATCTTCGCTCTTCAAATCCGCCTTTTTAAACGCCTCTTTGACCGCAACTTGCTGCAAACGGCTTTCCGCCTTTTCGAACGAATCCTCGCCCAACATCTCATCGTCAAAACGGCGGTCAAAGTACTCTTTTAAAGGGCCTTGCGATTCTTTTGGTCCTACCGCCGAAGCATAGGTCATGATATTCACGTCTTTATCGAGCAAAATTGTAGATTTTCCTTGTCGTTTTGCCATTTTACCACCTCATTTTTGTTATTTTCGGCGTCAAATGCGTAATTATACAAAAAACCTCTCTGCCAAATTTTCAGCAGAGAGGTTTCCTATTTTCTTATGGTATTTTTAATATTATTTACAGTATATTTCTATCGCCTTTGAAACGAAATCGGCGGTGCCGTTGCCGTTTTTATCGATGTTAGTTTTAAATCGTTCATCGGCAACGTACATTTGACCGAGGCCTGCGAGAATTTGGTTTGTGCAAGTGTAGTAGTTCTCGATTATGTAGTTTTGCAACTCTTTTACCAAGGTCTGTGCCTTGTCTGAGTCAACGGTGTTGCCGTTTTGCTTACACTCGGCAAATTTAGCGAAGACTGACATTAGCCCATCGTTTACTTCTTGCCACTGGTCTTTCGTGTAGTTGGCGGACTTTTGTTGGTATTCTTTATAGGCATCCGTATCGCCAAAGCGGTCTTTTACTTCTGTATCGTAATTATTCATAGTCGCTGCCCCTCATTACCAAATAAACGGTATCAAACGATATTTCACCTTTTGCTTGTATTCACTGTACCCCACAAGTTCTTTTTCGAGGAATTCTTCCTCACCCTTAATCCGTTTGGCGATAATAAGGGGGTAAGCAAGGAAAATAACAAACGAATATAGCGAGCCGAGGACAATCGGCATAGACAAAAACAAAAGCAAAGTTACGCTATACATTGGATGACGGACAATGCCATATAGCCCCGTGTCGATCACTTTTTGGTTTTCCTGAACTTTAATGGTGCGGCTAAGATAGGTGTTTTCTCTGAGCACCTCGGCATAAAGTACATACGCCGCAAGAAAGACCACCGAAGCACCAATTGCCACGCCTTTTGGCACCATAAACCAATTAAAGCGAAAACTGAGACCCGAAACAACAAAACCGGCTAAAAACATAAGACCGCTGAGTTTCACAACTACGCTTTGGTCTTTTTGTTTTTCCTTTGCATCTAATCGAGATTGAAGCAGTTCAGGATTTTTGAACATCATTACAATTCCCGCAAAAAACATGGGTACAAATAAAATGATCATAAGTAACCAACCGTTAAAAAAGAAAAAAGTTCCTGCGGGTAAAAATATCAAAACACCAACCAATGCAATACCTAATATGAATTTTAGTATTGCCCCCAAAAACAATTTTACAGTCATGACACACCTCGTCAAATTCTTTGTTTTCCCTTTTAAAGTTTGTGGTATTGGGGAATTCTTGAATCAAATGTGCAAACAAACCCAAAAACGTCCTTTATTATTTCAAGCGCTTTTGGTACATACTGACCGACTCTTGTTGCCGAGTGTGCGTCCGAACCGACGGTCACGATCTCACCGCCAAGCTCGCGGAAACGAACGAAAAAGTCCTTTGACGGCAAAAAGTCGCCGATTTTATCGACACCGCTGGTGTTGATTTCCATACCCTTACCCTTTTGGACCAGCACCTTCATAATTTCGTCAGTTATATCCGAAACCTCTGAAAATTGCAAGGGCTTGCCCGTAGGGTTGTGTTCTTGTCGGGCAACGTAGCTCAAATGTCCCAGAACATCGAAATCATCATGCAATTTCACACATTCCAAAATTTTCAAAAGATATTTTTCGAATGCCTCTTTGGCAGTAAGACCGTCCCAATATTCCTTATAATAAGGGTCTTTTTCGTTGACATAGTGAACAGAACCGATGCAAAAATCAAACGGGCGGCTTTGAAGCAGACTTTGAGCCTGTTGCACGTTCCACTCGGTCAATCCCAATTCTACTCCGCGACGGATTACTATACCGTCGTTTTTCAAATGATCATACTGCTTCGCGTAGTCATTAAGTGTAAAAATCTCATTTTGCTCGGCTCGGTCACGGTGAAGGTCATAGTGATCGGTAAAGCATATCTCTTTTAATCCTTTACTTTTAGCCGCGGCAATTATATTCGAGGGGGTTTCGTCAGAATCAAACGAAATCGAAGTGTGTAAATGAAAATCAAACACCTTCTGTTCCCCCTTCCCCATCTAAATTTTCTAAAAAAGAATGTTCAACACCATTTTGCTTATATCCCACCAAGGTATCCACATTACAACGGTGTATGCTGTTAAAAAGATTGGTTTCTATTTCCGGATTTATCTCCCGCAGGCTTTTTATGAGATTTTTTGTTTCCTGTCGTTTAGAACTACCGTCATCGCAGGACGATTTTTCGGTAAACTTGCAGGCGCAACGGATAAAGTGAAGGTCGTTGTATTGCATCCACTTCAAAATGCTTTCCTCGTTAACGCAATAAAGTGGACGGATAAGTTCCATTCCCTCAAAATTTGTGCTTTTAAGCCGCGGCAACATACCCTGAATCTGCGAGCCGTACATCATACCCATAAGAGTTGTTTCGATAACATCACTCAAATGATGTCCCAGCGCTATTTTGTTGCAGCCCAAAGCTTTGGCTTCGGCATACAAATGGCCCCGACGCATTCTGGCGCAAAGATAGCACGGCGAACCGCCTGCATTGTTGGCGATTTCAAAAATATCCGATTTAAAGATATGCGCCTCTATCCCCAAGATTTCGAGGTTTTTCTCGATTTTTTGACGGTTTTCGTCACTATATCCCGGATCCATAACTATGTATCGAAGCGAAAACGGCACATCGCTGTAACGTTGCAACATACGAAGCAAGACCGCCAGCAACATAGAGTCCTTACCGCCCGAAATGCAGACGGCAACACAATCGTTTTCTGCTATCAGTTTGTAATTTTTAACCGCCGTGATGAACCCGTTCCATATTTCTTTGCGGAATTTTTTATTTATGCTTTGCTCAATTTGCTCAATTCTATTGAGTTCTCTTGCCATAATTCAATCCTTTATCAAATCTTTTATAACTTCCGATGCCGCTATCAACCCTACGACCGACGGAACAAAGGAGACCGAACCCGGCGCTCTGCCTTCGATTTTTAAATCTTCCATCACAGACTTATCGGGGGTTATCGCCTGCTCCGAGGACCAGACGGCTTTAACACCGAAAATACCGCGTTTTTTTAATTCCGAGCGCATAACCCGCGCCAGAGGGCAGACCTTTGTTTCGGCAATATCGGTAACCTCAAAGCCCATCGGGTCAAGCTTGTTACCTGCTCCCATAGAGGTGATGACAGGAACGCCTGCCTCTTTTGAGAGCCTTATTATCTCAACCTTTCCCGAAACAGTGTCGATGGCATCAACAACATAGTGAAACTTTGAAAAGTCGATTTCGGTCGAATTCTCGGGGGTGAAAAACATATTGTGTTTTACAACTGAACAGGAAGGATTTATGTCTTTGATCCTATCGGCCAAAACATCGACTTTGAGCTTGCCGACAGTGCTTTCCAGTGCTATGATCTGGCGGTTCAGATTGCTTTGCGACACCGTATCGCTATCTATAATATCAATCGCACCGATGCCTGCCCTTACCAACGCCTCAACGCAGTAACCACCGACACCGCCGACACCGAAAACGGCAACACGTTTTTTTGCAAGATTTTCACAAGCCTCTTTACCGAGCAACAGAGCCGTCCTCGAAACCCTTTCTTCCATTTTCTGCTCCTTAAACTTAATCGTAAATTCCTGCTGACAGATAGTGGTCACCGTTGTCAGCGATAACGATTACGATATTTTTATTTTCATAATCACTGCTTTTCGCCAAAGTCACCGCCGCCGACAAAGCCGCACCTCCGCTTATACCGCAGAGAACGCCCTCGACCTTACCAAATGCGACTGCCATTTTAATTGCATCGTCATTATCAACAGTGATAATTCGGTCGATAACCTCTTTATTCAGAACTTCGGGCACAAAATTGGCTCCGATGCCCTGAATTTTATGCGGACCTGCTTTGCCTTGTGACAAAAGCGGAGAGGATTTTGGCTCAACCGCCACAATTTCAACACTTTCTGATTTACTTTTCAAAAATTCTCCACAACCGGTCAACGTTCCGCCCGTGCCGACACCTGCCACAAACACGTCAACTTTACCATCGAGGTCATTCCAAATTTCAGGGCCCGTTGTATTAAAATGTGCCTTTGGATTCGACGGATTGCAGAACTGACCTGCTATAAATGAATCGGGTGTGTTTTTTGCAATTTCTTCCGCTTTTTCAACCGCACCCTGCATACCAAGTGCACCTTCGGTCAGCACCAACTCAGCGCCATATGCC
>JAZRMK010000060.1:0-13017 GCA_045647525.1 Acutalibacteraceae bacterium | reverse complement strand
GACTGTGGTATGGCATTGTTGCTATTTTTACCTTTCTTCGGTCAAGAAGCGGATGGCGTTATCAGAGAGGTATCTCTCCTTGCTTTGATTGAAGTTCAGCCGTACCTAAAAACAGCGTATATTGCATTTGTGGCTATTATGATAGTGTTGGGCATTATAACTCTTGCCCTACAAAACTTCCGTCAAAGACTTTGGCGTCAGAGCAAGAGCATTTTATCGCTGGTGTTAAGTGCCGTAGGAGTATGCATTTTCATTGTAAGTCAGCAACCCTATGCAGCGGTATTTGTATTTGCATTTTTGATTATCAAGGCACTTATGATGATAAAAAGGCAATGATACGAAACGTATCATTGATGTGACGGCTAAATTCTTTCATTTTTCATTGTTTTCACCTAAACTTGTATTCAGGTGAAATCCTAAATACAAACCCAAAGGATGGTAGAAAAATGAAAAGAATTAGAAAAAGCTTTATCGCTCCAATGTGTTTGCTTACAGCGTTTGTGCTATGGACGGTGGCAATTTGCTTTGTGGATTTCCGTGCAATTGGCCCACAAGGTTCATCTGTGGGATTTGCTGGCATTAATGGTTTTGTCCATAATCTGACGGGCGTGCATTGGGAACTTTATAACATAACGGATTGGCTCGGACTTGTGCCTATCTTTGTGTGTATGGGATTTGGTACACTTGGACTCGTGCAGTGGATCGTGCGAAAAAGCATACGCAAGGTGGATCACAACATTCTTATTTTGGGCGGGTTTTATATAGTCACGATTGCCGCCTATTTATTTTTCGAAAGCGTGGTAATCAATTACCGGCCGGTTCTGATAAACGGATATTTGGAAGCATCCTATCCGTCCTCCACAACGGTGCTGGTAATGTGCGTTATGCCTACGGCTATAATGCAATTGGGTAGTCGCATAAAGAACAAAGTGCTCCGTAATATCGTTGCTGTTACAATCATCGTATTTATAATCTTTATGGTAATTGGCAGACTTGTTTCCGGCGTACATTGGTTCACGGATATTGTGGGCGGTACGTTACTAAGCGCAGGACTTGTAATGCTGTATCGTGCTATTATCGGTTTGGAAGTTGGGTAAACTATAATTTATCGAATAGATGATGTTTGTTTAGAAAAGGGGTTTAGGTTCTCCTAACAAGTGGAAAATGATATACATTTTCCCTGCTTGTTACGGTGTAAGACAAAATTAAAAGAAGCACGAAATTTTCGTGCTTCTTTTTTTACTGTCCTTTAGAGTACGACTCTTACGGCAAGGTCCTTTTTTATTTTTAATTAACCTTTAAGTGCGCGGTCGAGCCAGACAGCCGCGACATCCATTGCGTTGTAAAGGCCGCTTCTTTCGCTGCTCTTTACTACTCTGTCCTTAAGATCTAAATCGGGATCGCTTTTAAGCAACTGAATCGAAACTTTATCGGCAACATCTTCGCCGCCAATCTTAGTTGTAGACTTTATGGTCATCATAATGATGAACTTTTCTTCGGTGTTGCCATAGTAAATAGTGTCGCCCTTGCGAACCATAGGCTTGCCCTTATATGTCAAAAATTCAGCCATTTCATTCACTCCGTTTCTTGAATATAGAACATATTATCACATTTTTTATAATATGTAAAGGATAAAAGTTATTTGCTGATTTTAAGAGAAATGTCGAACGCTTTTACCGAGTGGGTAAGAGCACCGATAGAAATTATATCAACACCTGTTTCTGCAACGGGACGTATGGTTTCACTGGTGATATTGCCCGAAGCCTCTAAGAGTGCTTTGCCGTTTGTCATCTCGACTGCTTTTTTCATTGTTTCGCAGTCCATATTGTCAAGCATAATTATTTCGCAACCGGTTGCAAGAGCTTCTTTGACCTCATCTAATGTTCTGGTTTCAACCTCAATCTTCACAGTGTGACCGATCTTTGACCTTAAAATCTCTACTGCCTTGGTAATGCTTCCGCAGGCATCAATATGATTATCTTTAAGCATAGCGGCATCGCTTAAATTAAAGCGGTGATTTTTGCCGCCACCACAGGTAACTGCATACTTCTGCAATGCACGAAGTCCGGGCAGGGTCTTTCTTGTGTCGGTAACGGTGGCTTTGGTACCCTTTATCAAGTCGGCGGCAGTCGATGTCATAGTGGCAATGCCGGACATGTGCTGAATAAGGTTTAACGCGGTACGTTCACCCTTTAAGAGCAATTTTGTGGGGCCCTCGATTTCGGCGATTATATCACCCTTTTTAACGCGGTCACCGTCGTTCATATATTTGGACATTTTAAAGTCACCCAAAAGTTCGAAAACCCTGAGTGCTACATCGATACCGCAAAGAGTACCCGAATCCTTTGCTAAGAATTTTGCTTTGGATACGTCATCGTCACCGAGAACGTTATCGGCTGCCATATCAATATAGTTAATATCCTCTAAAAGCGCCTTTTTGATAATGTCATCTACATAAAATTGAAGCATTATTGTGAGACCTCCTTTAATACTATCGAAGCAATGGTTGCCAAACTGCGCGCTTCGAGATAATCATTAGTGATAGAAAATACGTTGCGGTTAAGCCTTGTTGCGATTTCCTCAACCTCATGGAGATTTTTTCGCACCGCTTCGGGATTGGGAAGAACAAAATGGCTCTTCTGCATAATTTCGCGGATTTTGGTTCTGGTGCCGATTGGCATAGGTGCACCTTCGATGTTACGAGTGGGTGCCGTTCCGCATACAGAGGTGTCGTTGAAACTGCGGTTGATGTCTTCTGCGGCGCGACGTCCGAAAACGAGCGCCTCCAAAAGTGAATTGGAAGCCAATCGATTTCTACCGTGAACACCTGTGTGGGAACATTCGCCGACAGCGTAAAGACGGTTTATTCTGGTGCGGCTATTGAGATCAACATCTATTCCGCCCATAAGGTAATGGTGGGTCGGGAAAATGGGGATAGGACAGGTTGTTATATCAACGCCTTCCGAAAGGCATCTTTCGTATATCATCGGGAAACGTTCTTTTATGAAAGCAGGACCTCGATGGGTAATATCGAGGAAAAATTCGTCACTGCCTGTCCTACGCGATTCAAGTATAATACCGCGAGAAACAACATCACGCGGAGCCAACTCCAAGCGTTCATCGTACCGATGCATAAATCGGTCGCCCTTGTGATTGATAAGGTGGGCTCCCTCGCCTCTGACAGCCTCGCTGATGAGGAAACGCTCGCGGCAGTTAACACCTGCAAAGCCTGTCGGGTGAAACTGTATAGCACTAAGATTTTCGATCTTTGCACCAAGACCGTATGCGATGGATATGCCATCGCCCGTTGCAATAGATGAGTTGGTTGTGTATTTATAAACGCGACCGATACCGCCCGAAGCCATAATGACATAGGAGGCGGCAACAGTGTGCAGTTTTCCATCCTTTAAAATCGAAGCGTAGTAACCGTTGTTGGCTTCATCAAGAAAAGCAAGTGAAGCATCTTCGACAATGTCAACATTATCTAATTTCGCGGTCACCTCAATGATGGTGCGCATAAGTTCTTCGCCGGTTGTGTCTTTGTGATGAACGATACGATTACGGCAGTGACCACCTTCAAGGGTCATGTGGATATGACCGTCGTGACTGTCGAATTCTGCGCCGAGCTCGATCATTTTGCGAACGTCATCGGGGCCTTCTTTTACAAGCACTTCAACGGCTTCAGGACGGTTAGTGTGACCGCCTGCGATCATAGTGTCATTTATATGAAGGTCGAAGCTGTCATTTTCAAGGTCAAGAACCGCAGCTACGCCACCCTGCGCCAGATTGCTATTGCAGAGCCTTAGCGACCGCTTACAGATAACCAATGCATTTATTCTGCTGTCAAGATTATAGGCGGCATAAAGTCCCGAAAGACCTGCACCGACTATAAGCACATCATACTTGTCACGCAAATGAATCGCCTCTTTTAAAGTTTGGGTTTAATGGTAAATGCTTATATTTTTTTCATTATATCACAAGCAAATAAAAATTAAAAGACAAAAATAATAAAAACCGTCTGATAAATCAGACGGTTTATTAGTGTCGGCATTACCTATTTTCCCGGGCCGTCACCAGCCAAGTATTTTCGGCGCAAATGAGCTTAACTTCTGTGTTCGGGATGGGAACAGGTGGACCCTCACCGCAATCAACACCGACTATGCACTTTATTGGTGCGAGGGTTATATTACCACACCTTTTTTGAAAATGCAAGTCTTTTTTTAAAATTTTTAAAAATTTATTATGAAAAGGGAGTTTCGTGCTCTCTTATCATCTCTCTGCCGTAAACCGAGAGGGAAGCCGCAAGGTAAGGACCTGTGAATATAAGTGGGATTATCGCAAGCGATAAAACCAACCATCCGAAAAAGGATAAATAAAAAGAGGTGAGCCTTGCAGATTCGTTTTTTGTGATTTTCGATGCGAGCCGTAACGACTGTTTCAAAGAAAGCTCAGGGGATTTAAATAAAACGATTCCAAAAAGTGAGTACCTTACCGAAAAGAAGAGTATTGCTATAACGCCGAGTGTGCGAAAGAACAACACAACAGGAAAAAGCGCAGATACAAATATAGGAGTTTCAGCACCGATAAGTTCAAAAAAATCGGGATTTAAAAAGAAATTGCTTATTGTGTAAGGCAAAAAGCAGATAATAGCCGTCACGATTATCCTTATATATATTATAATGTTGAAAAATACCGCTTTAAAAAACAGTTTGCTTTCACTGAAAAAGTAGAATATCTCGTCTAATTGAGCGTTGCTTTCATTCGTTATCGACCAAAACCACTTCATAACGCCTAATGCAAACGGAGCAGTGATACAAAGCGAAAAGACGGCGGAAAAAACGGTTATTCCTATACTGGCTATTACACTGAGAGAGGGAATGTCGGCAGGGAGCAAAGGTGACCAGACTGCATCTACCTTAAAAATATTCATCAAAAGCATTTGTGACAGTGTGTTAAGCAGGCAAACGGCTAAAAGAGATGCCAATAAAATAATTGCCTCGGGCCAGCGCGACGAAAGAGCTTTTTTTGCAGCGCTCTTGATTTCGGCAAATGTCGGTTGCATTCTTCGCTCTCCTTTCCTTAATTCTTAATAGCATTATACATAATTACGCTCAAAAAGTAAATTGAATTAACGATTTTGCACTGCAAATTTACAGTTTCTTAACAAAGATATGGAAATGGTTTAATCTTACAATATATTATAGTTCGGAATTTACTTGACTTAAACATAATAAGGATTTAAAATTATTATAACCTTTAATTATCGGAGGTAAATATGAGAAGAATTTTCAGCTTCCTTTGTGTTTTAATATTAGCGTTTACACTTTCATCGTGTGGGAATGGAAAGAATCAGAGAAATGGCTTTCCTGTGACCGTGGGCGGCGTTGTGATAAATGAAAAGCCGCAAAAAATTGCCGTCACCTCTGCTGCGCTTAAAGAGGCGATGGTTTCGTTAGGATACGGCAGTGTTACGGTTGATGTTTCAGCACAGTTTTTGACGGGTGTCGGTGACCTTACCGGCGGTGATACAGCAATAAGTATAATTCTTACCAATGAGGAAATTTATCCGGCGCAAAGCACCATTTTGGCAGGTAAGAATGCTAAGGTCATAACTGTTGCGTTGCCTAAAACGCTGGCTGATGTAAAGGTGTATTGGGACACTCTGAGCAAGGTTGCTGACGGTACGATCGGAGCATCACGTGTGGGTGATACATACAAGCGCCTGTCAGAAGAGGTAAACAACCTTAAAAGTACAAATCTTTCAGCCGTGTTGATAACCGGAAATGGTGTTTGCGCGGTTAACGGAATCGAGGCAGAAGCACTTTTGAAGGCGGGGTATAGTAATGCCGCCGCAGAAAGAGAAAGCGGTGCTATCACCGACAGTGAATTGGCAGAACTTAATCCCGATGTCATTTTCTGTATAAGTGGGTTGAAGGATTCGATCTCCAATTCTACCGACCTTGCCAATATAAAGGCGGTAAAGAGTGGACGGGTTTTTGAGGTTGACGTTTTCGGTATTCGCTTCGGCACGGACGTGTTTAAAATAATTACCGAAATGAACGGCGCGGTCAATGTCGCGGATGATAAGACGGATGCACCCGATGGCAGCAATAGTCAGAACGAGCTTGAAAGCACTGTTTCTGAAAGTTCAATAGATGAATGATTTTTAAATGTATATTCTTGCATATTTTCGTGCAAGAATATATTTTTATGCATAAAATTGCATAAAAACTCGAGCATATTGAAAAACTATACATATTTTTTTAAAAAAGACTTGATTTTATTCATATTATGTGTATAATAAGAGAATATTATTGCTTTTTAAGAGGAGGATTTAAGATGTTTAAGGTTTTCGTTGACGGAAGAGAGGGTACAACAGGACTTCGCATTGTTGAACGTTTGAGTGGCAGAAAAGATATCGAACTTATGCTCATTCCCGAAGAATTGCGAAAAGACCCTTCCGAGCGAAAGAAGTATCTTAATTCCTGCGATGTTGCGTTTCTCTGCCTGCCCGATGCTGCAGCTATTGAAGCGGTTTCTATGATAGAGAATCCTGATGTTCGTGTTATTGATACATCGACGGCGCACAGAACCGACAGTGAATGGGTTTATGGATTCCCCGAACTTTTCGATAGTATTCAAGAAAAATTACCCACTGCTAAAAGAGTTGCCGTTCCCGGTTGTCACGCAAGCGGTTTTGTGGCCTTAGTAGCACCGCTTATTGAAGCAGGTGTAATTGATAAAGATGCGTTACTTTCCTGCTTTTCGCTCACGGGTTATAGCGGCGGCGGAAAGAAGATGATAGCCGAATATGAGAACGAAAAGACCGATGAACTTTACAGTGCCAGAATCTATGCATTGTCGCAGCAGCACAAGCATTTAAAAGAAATGTCGGCTATAACAGGTCTTACCAATAAACCGATTTTTTCACCCATTGTTGACGATTTTTACAGCGGTATGTTGGTTACAGTGCCGTTTTTCAGTGCCAACGTCAAGGGTGGAATCGAGGCAGTAAAGGAAACATATTTAAAGAAGTATTCAAACAAAGCGTTTGTTGATGTTTCGGATATAAGCGGCGAAAATGCAGGCGCGATGCTCGGTTCCAATAATCTTTCAGGCAACGACAAGATGCAGATTTTTGTCAACGGTAACGAAGAACGTTTCACCGTGTCGGCAAGATTTGATAATCTTGGAAAAGGCTCGTCGGGTGCGGCGGTTGAATGTATGAATATAATGCTAGGCTTCTCAGAAACGGAAGGCCTTGATATTTAATTCGGAGGAGATAGAATGATTAAAATCGACGGCGGTGTTTGTGCCGCAAAGGGATATAAAGCATCAGGTGTTCATTGTGGCATCAGAAAAAATAAGTTAAAACGCGATTTGTCGCTGATAGTCAGTGATAAAAAGGCGACCGCAGCCGCAGTTTACACCACTAATCTTGTTAAAGGTGCTCCGCTTAAAGTCACAAAGTCAAATATTGCAGACGGATTTGCGCAGGCAATTATATGTAATAGCGGAAATGCAAATACCTGCAACGCAAATGGTATTGAAATTGCCGAGCAGATGTGTGCTTTGGTAGAAAAGTATACCGATATTAAGGCTGAGGACGTTATAGTAGCCTCTACCGGCGTTATCGGTCAGCCGTTGGATATTACCCCTATTGCTGACGGTATGCCCTCGTTGACCGAGAGCTTGTCGGAAGACGGCGGCAGCCTTGCCGCAGAAGGCATTATGACCACCGATACCATTGCCAAGGAAATAGCCTTTGAATTTGTGCTTGACGGCAAAAAGTGCCGCATTGGCGGTATTGCCAAGGGTTCGGGTATGATTCATCCCAATATGGCAACGATGCTTGTTTTCGTGACCAGTGACGTATGCATTTCAAAAGAGGCTTTGCAGTATGCGGTAAGCGAAGACGTCAAGGATTCATTTAATATGGTAAGCGTTGACGGCGATACTTCAACCAATGATATGTGCTGTGTAATGGCTAACGGTATGGCTGAAAACAAGATGATCGATGATATAAACAGTGCCGAATTCAAAGAGTTTAAAAAGGCACTTTTTGCAGTAACATCATATCTTTGCAAAATGATTGCAAAGGACGGCGAAGGTGCTTCCAAGCTTTTGACAGTAAAGGTTGACGGTGCCGACAGCATCGCTACCGCAAAAATGGTTGCTAAATCTGTTGCTTGTTCGTCCCTTCTTAAAGCCGCAATGTTCGGCGCAGACGCCAACTGGGGAAGAGTCTTGTGTGCCATCGGTTATAGCGGTGCTGAGTTGGACGTTGATAAGATCGATGTTTCGTTTGCGTCCGGCATGGGCGAAATAGCAGTTTGCAAAAACGGAGCAGGCGTTGATTTCAGCGAAGAAATCGCAAAAAAGATTCTTTTGGAGTCGGAAATCGATATCAATATAAATCTCAACGCAGGCGAGTCGAGCGCTACCGCCTGGGGCTGCGATTTGACCTATGATTACGTAAAAATCAACGGCGATTATCGCACTTGATTTGGAAGGGAAGAAATATGAAAATTTCTAACGCAGAACGCGCAGAGGTTCTTGTTCACGCTCTGCCGTATATTCAAAAATACAACGGCAAGATAGTTGTCATCAAATACGGCGGCAATGCTATGATAAACGGCGAACTCAAATCGGCAGTTATGCACGATATCGTTTTGATGCAGCTTATCGGAATAAAGGTCGTTCTTGTTCACGGCGGCGGTCCCGAAATCTCGGGAATGCTTAAAAAGATCGGCAAGGAATCGGTCTTTAAAAACGGACTCCGTGTGACCGACAAGGAGACTGTCGAAATCGCACAGATGGTGCTTGCAGGTAAGACCAATAAGGACTTGGTAAACCTTTTGCAGACAACGGGCGGTAAGGCAATAGGTCTTTGCGGTATTGACGGACATATGATCGATGCCAAGGTTCTTGATTCCGAATTGGGTTATGTCGGTGAGATTACCGATGTTAACACACAACCCATTCTGGACGTGCTTGAAAAGGGCTATATCCCCGTAATTTCAACCGTCGGTTGCGATAACGAAGGAAATGTTTATAATATCAATGCCGACACCGCAGCAGCACAGATAGCAGGCAATCTTAAAGCCGAAAGTTTCATTTCCATGACTGATATCGACGGCATCATGAGGGATAAGGATGACCCTGAGTCGCTTATCAGCAAGGTCAATGTCAGTGAAGCAGGCGTACTTATCCGTGACGGTGTTATCAGCGGCGGTATGATTCCCAAGGTCGAGTGCTGCATTGAGGCAATTCGTCAGGGAGTACAGAAGGTATTTATCATTGACGGAAGAATTCCGCATTCTATATTGATTGAAACCTTGACCGATGAAGGTATCGGCACAATGTTTGTTGGGTGATAAAATGGGAATTATCAAAGAAAAAGACAAGGCGTTCGTAGCTTCCACCTACGGACGTTTTGACGTTGAATTGGTTTCTGGTCACGGAGCAGTTCTTTGTGACGCAGACGGCAAGGAGTATATCGACCTCGGAGCAGGTATCGCGGTTAATACATTCGGTGCCGCAGACGGCGAATGGATAAAGGCCGTTACCGAGCAACTTTCCAAAGTTCAACATACTTCCAATCTTTACTATACCGAACCGTGCGCACTTTTGGCTGAAAAACTCTGTAATATTTCGGGTTTAAAAAAGGTCTTTTTCGGCAACTCCGGTGCCGAGGCAAACGAGTGTGCAATAAAGGTTGCAAGAAAGTATTATGCCGATAATCACGGCGGAGCTGAGGGTGAAATAATTACCCTTAAAAACAGTTTCCACGGCCGTACGATCGCAACGTTGAAGGCAACGGGACAGGATGTTTTCCATAAAGACTTCGGTCCTTTCCCCGAAGGCTTCAAATACTGCGAAGCTAATAACTGTGATGAATTGAAATCGTTGGTCAGTTCGAAAACTGCCGCAGTAATGATAGAAATGGTGCAGGGAGAAGGCGGAGTTAACCCTTTAAATAAGGAGTTTGTTGATTGCATTAAGGAATTGTCCGAAAAGCAGGGCTTTCTTATTGTTGTCGACGAGGTTCAGACCGGAAACGGAAGAACAGGTAAGTATTTCGCTTTCGAGCACTTTGACTTAAAGCCCGATATCGTTTCAACCGCAAAGGGTTTGGGCGGCGGACTTCCGTTGGGCGCAACTCTTCTGGGTGAAAGGGTTGAAAACACGTTGTCATTCGGCGACCACGGCTCGACCTTCGGCGGCAACCCCGTTGCTTGTGCGGGCGCAATTTCGATAGTTGATCGAATCGACGACAAGCTTCTAAAAGAGGTCAACGAAAAGAGCCAATATATAATAGAAAAACTCGAATCATTCAAGCGTGTTAAATCGGTTTCAGGAATGGGACTTATGCTTGGCATTGAAATTGACGGCGACGCAAAGGCTATCGCTAACGAATGTCTTAAAAAAGGCGTTTTGATACTCACCGCCAAAACAAAGTTGAGAATGGTTCCTCCGCTTAATATCACATATTGTCAGATAGATAAAGCATTGAATATTTTAAAGGAGTGCTTGGAAAAATGAAACATCTTTTGAAATTGGGGGACTTGACCCCACAGGAAATCGAAGAGATTTTAAATCTTGCCGATCAGTTGAAATACGAGCAGAAGCACGGCATTGAACATCATCACTTGAAGGGTAAGACTTTGGGTATGATTTTCCAGAAGTCATCGACCAGAACCCGAGTTTCGTTTGAAACAGGCATGTTCCATTTGGGCGGTCAGGCGTTGTTTTTAAGTTCTCGTGACCTTCAAATCGGACGTGGTGAGCCCATTGAGGACACTGCACGTGTTCTTTCCCGCTATCTTGACGGCATTATGATCCGTACTTTTGAGCAAAGCGAGGTTGAGGCTCTGGCTGAGTACGGTTCTATCCCTATTATCAACGGACTTACCGATTACTGTCATCCCTGTCAGGTGTTGGCCGATCTTATGACCATCAGAGAGCATAAAGGCTCGTTGGCAGGTCTTAAAATGACATTTATCGGTGACGGCAACAATATGGCAAACTCGTTGATAGTCGGTGCTATCAAAACCGGTATGGAAATGGCAGTTGCCTGCCCTGATGATTACAAGCCCGATGCTGATATCTGTAAATGGGCAAGCGAAAACGGCACATTTACCTGTTGCAGTGATATCGAGGCATGCGTTAAAGACGCCGACGTTGTCGTAACTGACGTTTGGGCATCAATGGGACAGGAGGACGAGAAGGCAGTTCGCGAAAAGGCGTTCAAGAACTTCCAGATAAACGAGGAGTTTATGGCATTAGCCAAGCCCGACGCGATGGTCCTTCATTGCTTGCCGGCACACAGAGGCGAGGAAATCACCGCCGAAACCTTTGAAAAGCATGCAGCCGAAATCTTCGACGAAGCTGAGAACCGCCTGCACGCTCAAAAAGCAGTACTTGTACTCACAATGGGTGATAAAAAATAATAAAACAAAACCCGCTTTCCAACGGAAAGCGGGTTTTTAAATTAGGATTATTCTTCGGTTTCTGAATGTTCTTCTTCGGGCAGGCGTTCGGCAATAACACGTGCGATACGTCGTTCATCCATTTCGGCAACCATAAAACCGAAACCGCCGTACTCGATGACGGGGTGTTCATCTGCATCTGGGACTTTGCCGAGAACCGACATTATGTATCCCGCAACGGTTTCATATTCACCCTCGGGGAACTCAATGTCCAAAAGTTCTTCAACTTCACCGATATCGGAAGTGCCGTCAATGGTGAAGATGTTTTCGGAGATCTGCTCGATTTCTTCCTCTTCGTCGTCAAACTCGTCTTGGATGTTGCCCATAATCGATTCGATAAGGTCCTCAATGGTGACGATACCGGCAACACCGCCGTATTCGTCCGAAACAATGACCATCTGCAAGTGCTTTTCGGTCATTTCAGCAAATATATCGCGGCATTTTTTTGACTCGGGGATAAAGTATGCTTCACGCATCAGATCGGCCGCTTTTATCTCGGTTGAAACTTCGGTTCCGACATATTTTAAAAGGTCTTTTACATAAAGAATGCCCTTGATGTCGTCGATGTCGTCTTCGTAGACCGGCATTCTTGAATAACCCTCGTCAATGGCTTTTTCTATTATTTCGGCAACGGTCGATGAACTTTCCACAGACTCGATATCGGTACGGTGGGTCATAACGTCACCTGCGGTGAGGTCGTCAAATTCGAAAATACTCATTATCATTTCCTTCTGACTTTCCTCAATAACGCCCTCTTCTTCACCTTGGTCAACGATAGAGATGATTTCGTCCTCGGTGACGGCGTTTTCCTCGTAGTGCGGGTCGGCACCGACGATAAGCACAAGCAATTTCGAAAACAGAGAAACAGGAGCTTTCAACGGCCAGAAAAGAATTTTAATGAATACAATAACTCCCGAAAGGGCAGGCGCTAGTGTTTCGGCACGTTGTGCACCTATTTTAGAGGGGAGAAGTACACAGAGAGTCGAAAAAGCAAATGCTGCCGCAAGAGCAGGAATCAGCAAAGAGGCGCCCATAAGAATGAGCGTGTTGCCGATAGCATCACCCAATGCGTTACAAACAACACTTGTGAAAAGCACAATGGAAGCCAACGTGATAACCGAACCCGAAAATACTGTACAGACCGAGGCAGTGTCCTTTAAAGGCGCTTTCCTGTCAAGAATCTTTACAAGACGGACAGACTTTTTGTCACCGTCTTCTGCGGCCTCGCGCACCTTCTTTTCATTAACCTCTTCGACGGCAGATTCGCCCAATTTTATAAGAAAGGTGAATATTGCAACAGTAACGATCGCTAACCAACACAGAGGGTCAACCATACTAAAAAACTCCAATCGAAAGTAATATAAATACATAGCGTATTCAAGTATATAATAAGTATTTTCATAATGTTTGTCAATGTTTTTGCCACAAGTTGACTCTTTTAGCATCTTTCTTGCAACAAACACAAAAAAACACTTTATTCTGTAAAACAAGTATGTTATAATATTCTGTGTATTTGTATATTGTT
>JAZRMK010000059.1:0-12630 GCA_045647525.1 Acutalibacteraceae bacterium | reverse complement strand
TTCTTTGTGATATTAGACACTCAGTCGCTCTTTTGCAGTCCGTAGAGCTTAGAAAGGAATTCCCAGATTTCCTCTATAAGAAAATCGGGCATCTTTATCACACGGTTGCTTTTCGGCGTTTTCGGCTCGGTAATAACATCTCTGCCGTCAATGCGCTGATAGGACTTATTGATTGTGACCGTACCACGCTCAAAATCGAAGTCGCCGGCAGTTAAGGCTAACAACTCACCCTCACGGATACCGCACCAATAAAGCATTTCAAATGCGTAATAGGATACGGGTTTGTCCATTATCGCAAAGGCAAATTTCTGATATTCTTCTTGTGTCCAAAAGAGCATTTCACGGCTTCTTGCCTTGCCCATATTACCGACCTTAGCGGCGGGATTTTCTTTCAAGCCATAGAACTTAACGGCGTGATTGAAAATGGCGCTGTGCTGATTGTGGAGCGTTTTAAGGTATACGGGTGAGTACTTCTTGTCGTTCTTATCGCAACCTTTAATCATTTCATTCTGCCAAGCGATAATATCTCTCGGCTGAATATCGCTGATTTTGCGCTTACCGAAGTACGGCAGGATCTTCGTGCGGATAATATGCTCTTTGGTCTGCCAAGTGTTTTCTTTTATGCGATTCTTCATATCAACCGTATAGGTTTCAATAAAGCTCGCAAAGGTCATACTCAGGTCTGCCTGAGTTTTATTCAAAAACTCACGTTCCCAAGCAAGTGCTTCTCGCTTAGTTTGGAAACCTCGCTTTGTGCTTTGCTTTCGATCTCCCTTCCAATCGGTTACTCGGTAGTAGACCATCCAAGTATTAGTTTTTTCATCTTTATAAACAGCCATTTTCATCACTTCCTTTCCTTAACTTTGGCTGCATCATAGCAAGTCTTGTCTAAAAAGAATTGTTTGTTGACTTTTCCCGCCATTGTGAAAAATCCTTGTTCTTGCAGTTCGGCGTTCATTTTCCGAATCACCTTATAGGCGAATGATTTGGAAATTTTGAGCGCCTTTGCAACATCGTCTGCGGTCATATAATAATCTTCAAACATTGCATTACCTCCTTTCTTCGTTTTTGTACCTTGTTTGAGATTGCCGTTCTCCCCAAGTGCCGTTCCTGCCCCTGTTTTTCAGCGGCGTTTTCTCGCTCGCTCCTTTCGGAGGTCTTGGCGGAGTATCCCACTTGGACGGTCATTTAGTTGTCATAACTTAACTGTATTTGTTTAAGTCATCCTCATTATACTAAACATATTCCGTTAAGTCAAGTGGTTTTCGAGAAAATATTAAACTTTTTTGTTTATATTATCTTGACAGCACTTAAACATTTGTGTTATACTAAATGCAAAGCACATACGTAAGGAGTGACATTACTATGGCAATTGGTGAAAGAATTAGATTTTTTCGCAACCTAAAAGGTATGACACAAAAGTTTCTTGGTGTAAAAGTCGGTTTTCCGGAGAAAACTGCCGACATCCGCTTGGCTCAATATGAGTCCGGTACAAGAACACCCAAATCAGATTTAACCGAAGCGCTTGCCGATGCTTTGGGCGTTTCTACTATGGCATTGAATATTCCTGATATTGATACGGATCTCGGCTTTATGCATACCCTCTTTGCATTAGAGGATATTTACGGATTGAAGATTGACAAGCTCGATGACGAGGTTTGTATCCGCCTTGATAAAAACAGAGGAACATCTTACATTTCTTTGCTTGAGCGTTTTACCGCTTGGCAGAAAGAAGCAGAGAAGTATCGCAACGGCGAAATCAGCAAAGAGGAATATGATCGTTGGCGTTATACATATCCCGAAGTAGAGGCACAGCGTACAAGGGAAGCTCTTGATGTTTTAAAAGAACGTAAAAAGGACGGTGAAGTGTAATGATTATTTTTCGTGATCGTCTTTTTAACGTTGTATGTAATATTAGAACACCAAAAACAGGCGGTAAGATTTCTGTTGGCACTGGCAGTTTCATCATTAAGGGTAATAAGGTGTATCTACTTACAGCTGATCATGTAGCAAAAACAGTTGATGATAATACGGTTTTGGCTTTTGGAAAACATCAGTCAAACTGCGTTGTTCTACCATTAAAAGACCTATCAAATGGAAATGCATGGAAAATTCACCCTATAGCAGATATGGCCGTTATCGAATTAAATATTTTAAACCATCTTGCACTTTTCCAAGATAGGTGCTTCCCATATGATCACATTAACGATACAGATGTTCCGGCATCAAGAGATGATGAACTCACAGTAATAGGGTTCCCTCACGGTTTAGGTGTTCAAGGCAAGTTTAGTCCGTTAACATTCCGTTCTTACGCTTCTTCTGCCTTTTTAACTCTCAATAGAGCCGATACTCAAACGCCTTCTGATTTCTTTTGTTTGGAAAACCCTAGTGTTGGTGGATATAGCGGCGGTCCTGTTTTTGATATGGGATACGAAAAAATGGGGTGTGCAACAGCCACAAAAGAGAAAACTGTATTGCACGGAATCGTCCACGGTACAATGAGTGATGAAACGGGAGGAAAGATTGCTCTTATCACTCCAATGTCGTACATAAAAGATTTAATATAATTAATGGGGAATAAACATTGGAAGAATTAATCAAAAAAATCGTATCAATGGCAGTCCAAGATCTGCGTCAGCATAACCAAGGTGCGATTGTTGAGGTTATAAAGAAATCTGAATTCTCGCTTGAGTGGCTCGACCACGATAATTGGAATGGTGGTATAGACACATACAAGCTGGTGTTTTATTTGAAGTATTCAGATTACACAAAAATCATCGATCTGAAAAAGCTTTACGAGGACGCCATAATGAACTCAATAGATTCTTTTTACAAGGACGAAAGAAACATTATTGCCTGCGTAGAGATTGCCGCAAAGATTGATCAGTTCGTAGATTGGGCAGCCATAGCCCCTAAAGAGAATAAAGACTCAGTCATTGCTTTGATTAATGCTGAAAAAGACACTTTAATCAAAGCTGGGACGGGTGTGCTTCAAATTAGGGATGTAAAGGTTAACAACGAATATAAAGCGAAGCACGCTTATTTGGTTTCTTTATTAAAACAGTTAGGCTTGGAACCTGTCCACGCTTATAACGATCTATGGGATTGGTATAACGACTATAATTTACGAGAACTAAAAACATACCAAAGCCGCCGTGTATTTATCAAAGACATTTTTGAGCCTCTGCTAAATACCATTCAGAACTCCGAAGAATCTGCACTTCAACTAATCAGTTATGAACCTACCGGATGGGAAAAAGTTGACGACGGGATTGCTCGACTGAAAGAAGTACTAACTGAAGCAAACGAAACAGCAGATTTTCAATCCGTGGGAATGTATGGTAGAGAGTTGTTGATTACCTTGGCGCAAACAGTTTTTGATAAAGAAAAGCATCCATCACCAGACGGAACAGATATTGGTAAAGCGGACTCGAAACGAATGCTTGAAGCTTATATTCATTACTGTCTTCACAAACGTAGTAAGGAACGAGAAATTAAGTTTGCAAAATCATCTATTGATTTTTCAAACGAACTTACCCATAACAGAACCGCTACACAAATGGATGCCGAACTATGCTATAACGCTGTTCTATCGACCGTGCATATTATCAAGGTGCTTAACAAATTTAATGACTAACAAAAAAGAGCTAACAGACTTTGTAACAAAAATCTGTTAGCTCTTTATTTATGAATAATCTGAAATTGTTGTCAAAACGTTGTCACGAGGCTTTTTGAAACCTCAAAAACCCAGTATTTATGCGGGTTCTCAGCGTTTTTGGTATTATTCCCACTCGATAGTGCCGATTGGCTTGGGTGTGAGGTCGTAAAGAACTCGATTAATTCCCTCTACTTCATGGGTGATTCTATCAGTTATCTTATGGAGGAGTTCGTAAGGAATTTCCTCAATCGTTGCACTCATAGCATCGGTTGTGTTAACGGCACGGATAATTGCAGGCCAACCTTCGTAACGGCTCTCATTCTTAACTCCAACGCTCTTAACATCAGGAACGACAACGAAATACTGCCAAACCTTGCCTGCAAGGCCGTTCTTATCGAACTCTTCGCGCAAAATGGCATCTGCTTCACGAAGTGCATGGAGTCTGTCACGGGTAATTGCACCCAAGCAGCGAACACCTAAACCGGGGCCTGGGAACGGCTGACGATAGACCATTGCGTGCGGCAAGCCCAATGCTTCGCCGACAACACGGACTTCATCTTTATAAAGCAACTTAATGGGTTCAACCAATTCAAATTTAAGGTCCTCGGGCAAGCCACCTACGTTGTGATGGCTCTTTACAGCCTGCTTGCCTTCTGCCGCCTTGATACTCTCCAAAATATCGGGGTAAATTGTGCCCTGTGCAAGATAATCAACATCGTCAAGTTTACGTGCCTCGTCAGCAAAAACGTTGATAAACTCTGCACCGATGATTTTTCTCTTGCTCTCGGGGTCGCTTACACCTGCAAGTAAGTTAAGGAAGCGATCGGTAGCATCAACATAAATGAGGTTCGCATCAAGCTCACCTTCAAAAAGCTTTATAACATTTTCAGACTCATTCTTACGCATTAAGCCGTGATTTACGTGAACGCAAACGAGCTGTTTGCCGATTGCCTTGATAAGAAGTGCTGCGACAACCGATGAGTCAACACCGCCGGAAAGTGCCAACAGCACCTTACCGTTGCCAACCTGCTTTCTTACTGCCTCCACCTGTTCGGCAATAAAAGCATCGGCTAATTGCTTAGTGGTGATTCTTTCCATATTTTCAGGTCTTCTATTAGAACACACAAAAAATCCCTCCAAATTAAAATTAAAACATACAAATGTTAGAAACATATCAATAAAAGACAAATTTCTTACCCATTATCATAACGATATTATAATTCAAATTCGAGTCTAAATCAACAAAAAATTTGTAACACACGAAATTTTTTTTGCAAAAAAACGAACGTCTGGTTTCTCAGACGGTCGTAATTCTAAACTATACTTGCAGAAATTACTTTACAAGCTCGATTATAGCCATTTCAGCAGCGTCGCCGCGACGGGGACCCGTCTTGGTAATGCGGCAATAGCCACCGTTTCTATCCATATAAGCAGGTGCAATTTCATCAAAAAGTTTCTTTACAACAGATTCCTTTGTGATGAAGCTGAGAGCCTGTCTTTTGCTGGAGAGGCTGCTATCCTTAGCGAGTGTAATGTATTTTTCGGTCATAGCGCTGACCTCTTTAGCTCTTGTTACAGTGGTCTCGATCTTTCCGTTTTCGAGAAGGAAGGTAACCATTGCTCTGAGCATTGCGGTTCTATGATCGCTTGTTCTGCCGAGTTTTCTAGTTCCGGGCATTTAACTCACTCCTTTAAGAAAGCCTATTATTCGTCATCACTTGCAAGTGTGAAACCAAGCGACTGGAGCTTAGCAACAACCTCTTCAAGTGACTTGCGTCCAAGGTTTCTAACCTTCATCATATCCTCTTCGGTCTTGCTGATGAGGTCTTCAACCGTGTTAATGTTAGCACGCTTCAAGCAGTTGAAACTACGTACCGAAAGGTCAAGTTCTTCAATGGTCATCTCAAGAATCTTGTCTTTTCCGTCGCCGGACTTTTCAACCAAAATATCGCTGCTGGAAGCATCCGCAGAAAGATCTGTGAAAAGTTTGAGATGTTCAGTGAGGATCTTGGCGGACCAAGATACTGCTTCCTTAACAGTAATGGTACCATTTGTCCAAACCTCAAGTGTCAAGCGGTCAAAGTCAGTCTGCTGGCCAACACGGGTGTTGTCAACATTGTACTTTGCTTTAACAACAGGAGTATAGATGGAATCAACAGGGATAACACCGATAGGTGTTTGCTCGGTTTTGTTTTTCTCAGCCGGTACATATCCTCTTCCCTTGTTAAGAGTGATAACCATAGTAAGTTTAGCACCCTCATCAAGAGTAGCGATGTGAAGATCGGGATTGAGAATTTCAACTTCGCTGTCTGCCTTTATAGAAGCACCGGTGACCTCACAAGGACCTTCTGCTTCAACATAGACGGTTTTTTCACCCTCTGAATGAAGCTTTGCAGTAAGTCCTTTTAAGTTAAGGATAATCTCGGTAACATCTTCCTTGACGTTAGGGATAGTAGAAAATTCATGCTGAACGCCGTCGATTTTAACCGATGTTACAGCTACACCTTGAAGTGAGGAAAGGAGAATTCTGCGAAGGCTGTTGCCGATCGTAGTGCCATATCCGCTTTCCAACGGTTCAAGTGTGAACTTTCCATATGTGCCGTCAGGCGTCATATCCAGTGTTTCAATTCTGGGCTTTTCAATTTCTATCATAAAAGCTCCATTTCTCCGCACGGTAATATTTTGAATAAATTTAGCGGCAGATGTGCGGCATTCCGCTAAAAGTCATCTTGTAAATATTAAAATAGAAAGCACTGTTTTGGGTGTTGGTTGCAAAAAAGCAACCAAACACACAACAAAACGCTATTATTTTGAATAGAACTCGACGATGAGCTGCTCTTCGACGGGAGCGTCGATAGCATCACGCTCGGGCAGGTTGACAACCTTAACAGTGTAAGCTTCTGCGTTAGCGTCAAGCCAAGTAGGAACAGGACGAGCAGAATTTGCTTCGATGACTGCCTTGATCTTCTCGCTGGTTCTGGCTTTTTCACAAATAGTGATAACCTCACCTGCTTTGAGGAGATAAGATGCAATGTCAACTCTCTTGCCATTAACTTCAAAATGACCGTGACCAACGAGCTGTCTTGCTTCGGCACGCGAAGATGCGAAACCTGCTCTGTAAACTACGTTGTCAAGTCTTGATTCGAGAATTCTCAAAAGATTCTCACCGGTAACACCGGTCTTGCGTTCAGCCATTTCAAAATAGTGACGGAACTGAACCTCATTAACGCCATAATAACGTCTTGCTCTCTGCTTTGCACGGAGCTGAAGACCGTATTCAGAAGTCTTCTTACGACCCTGACCGTGCTGACCGGGAGCGTATGCTCTACGGCCAATGGAACACTTCTCGGAATAGCAGCGGTCGCCTTTAAGGAAAAGTTTTTCACCTTCACGGCGGCAAAGTCTGCATACCGGACCAGTATATCTAGCCATTGTTATACCTCCAAATTTGATTAGACACGTCTTCTCTTAGGAGGACGGCAGCCATTGTGGGGAATCGGGGTAACATCTTTGATCATGCTAACCTCGAGACCAGCAGACTGAAGTGCACGAATAGCAGCTTCACGTCCGGCTCCCGGACCCTTGACGTAAACTTCAACTGACTTAAGACCATGCTCCATAGCAGCCTTTGCAGCGGTTTCTGCTGCACTCTGTGCTGCGAACGGGGTAGACTTTCTTGAACCGCGGAAGCCAAGCTCACCGGCTGAGGCCCATGAAAGAGCGTTTCCCTGAGTATCGGTGATGGTAACAATAGTGTTGTTGAAGGTCGACTGAATATGGGCAGCACCACGTTCGATATTCTTCTTTTCGCGGCGTCTGCGGGTTGCTGTTGCTTTTGTAGCCATATCTTTACTTCCTCCCGCTTACTTCTTCTTGTTTGCGATAGTCTTTTTAGGACCCTTGCGAGTGCGGGCATTCGTCTTGGAACGCTGGCCTCTTACGGGGAGTCCTTTTTTATGCCTTGAACCACGGAAACTACCGATTTCAACAAGACGTTTGATGTCGAAAGCGATAGCGCGGCGGCGGTCACCTTCTACTTGAAGGTTGTGGTCGATATATTCACGCAACTTGGAAATATCGTCCTCGGTAAGATCCTTAACTCTGGTATCGGGATCGATGCCGGTATCTTTAAGAATCTGCTTAGATGTTGTAAGACCAATGCCGAAAATGTATGTGAGTCCGATTTCGACTCTCTTGTTATTCGGAAGGTCAACACCAGCTATACGCGCCATTTATCAATGCACCTCTCATTTCTACTTGCGCAGGATTAACCCTGGCGCTGCTTGTGCTTGGGATTTTCACAGATAACCATGATTTTACCCTTGCGTTTAATTATCTTGCATTTGTCGCAAATTTTCTTAACAGAAGGTCTGACTTTCATCTTAATTTACCTCCAAAATGTTACTGACCTTACTTGGAACGCCAGGTAATGCGTCCACGTGTGAGGTCATACGGCGACATTTCAACCGTTACCTTATCTCCGGGAAGAATTCGGATGTAGTTCATACGAAGCTTTCCTGAGATATGGGCAAGGATTACGTGTCCACCTTGAATTTCTACCTTAAACATCGCGTTGGGCATAGCCTCAACAACGGTGCCTTCCAATTCTATCATATCCTCTTTGGCCATTCAAATCTCTCCTTTGGCGTTGGTCGCTCTAAAATCGTTTAAAGCGTGTCGTATTGACCTGTTGGTGTGTAATTGATCATCTGCCAATACCCGATCGGTCAAAAAGATGTGTTTGACATTCTTTTTTTTCGGTCGCTCAACCGGCCTTTCTTTGCCGTCACACAAGTAAACTTGGGTTTCGATAACATCAACAACGACCATAAAACAGCCTTTGTCACGGCCTGCTTTTGAGCAAACAATCGTACCTCTTATAGGTTGCATCCCGCTACCTCCTTAATCGGCGACCGTCATGATCACCGGTCCGTCAGCCGTAATGGCGACAGTGTGTTCGAAGTGGGCGGAAAGCGAACCGTCAGAAGTCAGTACAGTCCAACCGTCCGGCATAACCTTAACATCATAAGAACCTGCGTTTACCATAGGTTCTATTGCAATGGTCATACCCGGAACGAGACGAACTCCTCTGCCGGATACTCCAAAATTGGGTACCTCCGGGGCCTCATGAAGTTTCGTGCCGATTCCGTGTCCTACATAATTGCGGACAACGGAAAAGCCGCGAGACTCAACATATTTCTGCACCGAAGCCGATATATCGCCGACCCTGTTGCCTGCACACGCATGTTTGATGCCCTCGTAAAGACTCTCCCTTGTCGTGTCCATCAGCCGCTTTGCTTCTGCAGATACATCTCCGCAAGCAAAAGTGGCAGCATTGTCACCGTTATATCCTTCGAATTCCGCACCAAGATCGACGCTTACGATATCGCCGCTTTTAAGGATACGGTCTTTCGCAGGTATGCCATGAATGACCTCGTTGTTAATAGATATACAAGCGGTTGCAGGATAGCCGTAAAGTCCTTTGAAGTTGGGTCTTGCACCCTTGCTTAAAATAAACTTTTCGGCCAGCCTATCAAGTTCCAGAGTTGAAACTCCGGGTTCGACCGCAGTACCTATAAGTTTGAGTGCCTGAGCTGAAATAACACAGGCTTCTTTCATAATGCCAAGTTCTCTGGCAGTTTTGAGGACTATCATTATCAGATACCCAAAGCTTCAAACACCAATTTAGTGGTATCTTCAACCTTGTCTTGACCGGGAACCGACTTTAACTTGCCGGTAACACGATAGTAGTCCTTCAAAGGCTCGGTCTGCTCATGGTAAACGTTCAATCTATCAAGAACAGTTTCGGGAGCGTCGTCCTTACGCTGAATGAGTGCCTCACCGCAAGCATCGCAGATGCCGTCTTTTGCCGGCTTCTTGTACTCTAAGTGGTAGCTAGCACCGCAAGCAGGACATACGCGTCTGCCGCCGAGTCTTGCTGCGATTGCTTCGTCCTTAACATCAATGTCAAGTACGCAGTCAATCTCAACTCCCAAAGCATCAAGTGCTTCTGCCTGAGGGATGGTTCTGGGGAAACCGTCCAAAATAAAACCATTTGCACAGTCATCCATAGCCAATCTTTCCTTTATGATGCCAATTACAACATCATCGGAAACAAGCTTGCCTGCCTCAACAGCTGCCTTTGCTTTGAGTCCCATTTCGGTACCGTTCTTCATAGCCTCACGGATGATGTTACCGGTCGAAATGGTGGGAATAGAAAGCTTTTCACAAATAATCTCTGCCTGGGTGCCTTTTCCGGCACCGGGGGCACCTAAAAGAATAAGTTTCATACTGTGCACCTCCGAGATTAATCAAGGAATCCCTTGTAGTGACGCATCATCATCTGAGATTCAAGGTTGTTTACGATATCAAGTGCTACACCGACAATAATGATAACGGAAGTACCACCGATAGAAACAGTCTGGAATACAGGATTGAGCATCGAGAAGAAAATCGGTCCAACAGCGATAACGCTGAGTAACAACGCACCAATAAGGGTGATTCTGGAAATAACCTTCTTAATAAAATCAGAAGTGGGCTTGCCGGGACGAAGTCCTGGGATTGAGCCGCTGTTCTTTCTCAAATTGTTAGCCATCTCTACGGGATTGTACTGAATGGTTGTATAGAAATATGCAAACGCAATAATCAGTGAGAAGTAGAGAACTGCATACAACGGACCCTGTGCGCTGAAAAGGTTGAGAGCTTTGAAGAACCAACCCTGACCGTCAGGTTTGAATGACAAAATCATTGTAGGAAGCATCAAAATCGAACTAGCGAAGATGATTGGCATAACACCCGACATATTTACCTTGATGGGTAAGTGGGTGCTCTGGCCGCCGTACATTTTACGACCTACAACACGCTTAGCATACTGAACAGGCAGTCTGCGTTCTGCGTTGGACATCCAAACAATGAATGCAATAACAAGCAAGAAAACAATTACGATAGCAACAACCGCCACTCTATATTGCGGGTAACCCCACCACATAATAAGTGCGTCAAGCGCTTCGTCTGCACGGGAAAGAATACCGGCAAAAAGGAGCATCGAAATGCCGTTACCGATACCTCTTTCATCAATCTGTTCACCAAGCCACATAACAAGTGCCGAACCTGCTGTAAGAGTAAGAACTACAACAAAGCCTGCAAACCATTTGTGACCGGTAGCAGTAACGGTGAGCATACCGTTGTGCATCAGGTAGATGAAGAATGCTGTACCCTGAATAAGACCTAAAATGACGGTGATATAACGGGTAAGCTGAGCAATCTTCTTTCTTCCCTCTTCGCCTTCCTTAGAAAGCCTTTCAAGTGCAGGAATTGCAACTGTAAGAAGCTGAAGGATAATTGAAGAGTTGATGTACGGTGAAACACCAAGCGCAAAAATCGTACCGTATTCAAGGGCACCACCGGTCAAAGCCGAAAGATAACCCATAGCCATATTTCCTGAAGATGCTAATGCATTAGGATTAACGAAAGGTACTGTAATAACACTACCTATTCTGAAAATGATGATGATGAAGAGAGTGAAAAGAATCTTTTTACGAAGATCAACGATCTTCCACGAATTCTTAATAGTCTCTAACATATTAGAGTACCTCGTACTTTCCGCCAGCCGCTACGATCTTATCCTTAGCAGTAGCCGAGAAAGCAGTTGCCTTCACGGTAAGCTTTTTGGTGGGTTCACCGTTACCGAGAACCTTAACTCCATCGTACTCCTTTTTGATGAGGCCTTTTTCAATAAGTGCTGCTGCATCAACAACTGCACCGTCCTCAAATGCGTCAAGTGCTGCTACATTAACGGTAGCATACTCTGTTGCGAAAATGTTATTGAAACCTCTTTTAGGGACTCTTCTCTGAAGAGGCATCTGACCGCCTTCAAAGCCGAATCTCTGGCCGCGACCTGCACGGGCCTTCTGACCCTTGTGGCCTTTACCGGCAGTTTTTCCGTTACCGGAACCATGTCCTCTACCGATGCGCTTTACTTCCTTAGTAGAGCCTGCAACGGGTGAAAGTTCATGAATTTTCATAGTTCGCACCTCCTTAGTTTAAGCTTCGGTTACCTCGACGAGGTGGATAATTTTTTTGATTTTACCCTGGGTCGCCGGATTATTCGGCTGAATGCTCGAATCTCCGATCTTGTGGAGGCCAAGGGCTTTTGCGGTTGCAATCTGATCGTCTTTGCAGCAGATCAAACTCTTAACCAATTTTACGTTAAGATTAGCCATTGTAATTGTCCTCCTTAACCTAAGATTTCTTTTACAGACTTACCGCGGATAGCAGCAACCTCTTCAGCGGTGCGGAGAGCTTTCAAACCTTCGATGGTAGCTCTTACAACGTTGTAAGGATTGTTGGTGCGGAGAGCCTTGGTACGAATATCGGTGATGCCGACAGTTTCAACAACTGCACGGACAGCGCCACCGGCGATAACACCGGTACCGGGAGCAGCGGGCTTCATAAGAACGCTGCCTGCGCCGTAAATACCGAGTACTTCGTGAGGAATTGTGGTTCCTTTGAGGGAAACCTTAATGAGATTTTTCTTAGCGTCTTCGATGCCCTTACGGATAGCGTCCGGAACTTCGCCGGCCTTACCAACACCGAAGCCTACTGTGCCATTGCCATCGCCTACAACAACGAGTGCTGCAAACTTCATGATACGGCCGCCTTTAACGGTCTTAGATACACGGTTGATAGCAACAACTTTTTCTTTAAGATCCATAGTGGATGCGTCAATCATAGTAGCCAAAAGTGTTTTCCTCCTTTATTAGAACTTGAGGCCGCCCTCGCGGGCTCCTTCGGCCAGCTCCTTGACACGGCCGTGATAGATATATCCGCCGCGGTCAAATACGCAGACTTCAATACCCTTTGCAGTGCCGAAATCCTTCTCGTTAGAAGCAGCTGCTGCTAAAGTAACTCCGTTAACGTCGTCGATAAGCTGGGCGTAAATGTTGCTGTTGGAGCGGAAAACGTCGAGACGG
>JAZRMK010000058.1:0-15105 GCA_045647525.1 Acutalibacteraceae bacterium | reverse complement strand
TACAAGGATGTTGCAAAGCTCCGTAAGTTTGTTTCTGAGCGTGCAAAGATCCTTCCTCGTCGTGTGACCGGCACTTGTGCTGCTCACCAGCGCGAACTTACAACTGCTATCAAGCGTGCACGTTACGTTGCATTGCTTCCTTATGTAGCTGACTAAGTAAACAAAACCCCCGACCGTCAGGTCGGGGGTTTTTATTTAGTACAAATCGATGGAAGGTTGAAATCAGTCTTTTTCAAAAAGTTCGCCGTTAAGGTCAACGTTTCTAAACGATTCGTCGGGATGGTCGGAAAAAAGATAACCGCCAAGGTCGATGCGGGCAATATGGTGTCCCGAAGCACGTTGGCTTATGGGGAGAAGCTCCATATAATGCTCGCCGTAAAAATGTTTCAAATATGCATCCCAGCCCTTTGGAATAGGCGCCTTAGTCGATCCGAAATCGACATATTCGACCTCGGTAAGAATCTCCTTGGGGAAGCGGCCTTTGTTTATATTCTGACCTACGCTGTCAATAACATACTTTGCGTTTTTGCGCTTTGAATATGCTTTAACGAAGCGTTCAAATAACCAATGATAGAATCTGAACGGAACAAGACGCATAAAGGGAAGAGCGATTTTAGTGAAACGGTAATGCACGGATTTTCTCGGTTTGTTCCACCATCTGATATTTATCAAACGGGTCATAATGGCTATGAGTTTGATATGTATTTTAGACAATGTGAGGTTGTTGCTGGTCTGGTCGTAAACCAGAATGTCAAAGAATACGCCGTCACGAATTTTAAAATTACTTGAATATTTTGTGGAGAAATAGGTGTTCTTTAAACGGATCTTGTCAAAGTGATAGTGATTACCTTTGTCGTTTCTAGGTGACTCGTATGTAAGGTTCTCGATCATATTTGCGGGTGCAATTTTACGGAACTTCTCAAAATCTTCACGCAACATTGCAATATCAAGGTCATCGTCCCAAGGGATAATATCCTTGTGTCTTACTGCCCCCAAAAGACTACCGCCTGCAAGGAAATATTTAATGTCGTGTTCTTTACAGAGCTTGTCAACAAATTCCAATATCTCCATTTCGAGCTTTTTGATATGCTCTAATCTGCCGTTGTAAATAGGCAGCATACGAAGCATATCGTAATTCTTGTCAGTATAGAAAATGCCCAAACGATAGATGTTTTCGCTAATAGAAGTGAACTTTTTCCAACCCTTGTGTTTAAGCTTTAAAGAACTCAAACAGAAGTAATTGTCGCTGCTTGAAGCAGGTATATCCGTCTTTAAGGCATAGAGGTTTTTGAAGTTGCGCCGGAAACTCAACTTAATATCCATAACAGTTGAAGTAGTTGCTGCAATATTAAATACATTTCCTACTTTATTTGAACGTATCGCATAAAGGATAGCCTTGAATGCGTCGACTATATATGTGCAGGAAAAGCGTCTCTCGCAGTCCTTTTCGGTAATGTTAACGATTCCTGTTTCACTGCAGGTCTTGACAAGCTCCTCGAAAGAAAATCCGTCAATATAATCAACGTTGGGACCGTAAAGATTGACAAAACGAAGAAGATTGACTTTTGCATCAAAGTCACGTACATATTTTCGGCAAAGCGCTTCGCATTCGAGATAGAAACTTTCGGCTTCGGTTTGCGTTTTATGGGCAAGATAGTAGTCGTATCCACGTTCTGCCAAAGCAGTCACACCGTCGGGCAATTTCTCGGGAGATGGAATAATGGGCAGAAATAAAAGTGATACAGAGTCATTTTTTGCAGTGATTTTCAGCCATTTTTCCAAAAGGGATAAAAACTGCTCCCTTGCAGCAACGTTGCGGTATTTTTCATCCTTGCAGTTTACCGAAACAAAGACGGATGTATCTGAAACTTCACTGTCGGAAGTATAACTGTCGACAACAACCGAAAGATCGTCCGGAGTGTAAAACGACCAATTATAATCAGTGCCGTCAGATTTTAGAAAAAGGCATTTGTTTTCAACCTTATCTGACATTTTCAAAGCAGAGAAAATAAATTCACCGAATGCATTAGCATCGGTTATAACATAGGCGTTTTTGAAAGGTTTGATCCATTTTTTCTTAACAAATGTGTTTAAAGCTTTGGCAGCACTGGAAATTTCGTCAAGCATTACCTCATGCATTTTAGTTCTCCTTTACTGGCGGGTTTTATTTACTGAATCGTTCGTAAGCGGTGAGAACCTCATCGGTATCACCGAGCATTCTGACCTTTCCTTCGTGCAGCCAAAGGATTTTTGTGCAGAGTGAACGCAGTGTACTTAAACTGTGTGAAACGATTAAAACGGTTCTGTTTTCATCCGAAATGAGTTCTTTCATCTTCTTGGAACTTTTTTTCTTAAAGTGTTCGTCACCGACACTGAGTACCTCGTCGATGAGAATTATTTCGGTCTCCAAAAAAGCGGTAATTGAAAATGCAAGTTTCGAATACATACCCTTAGAGTATGATTTTACCGGTTTATCAATGAAATCTCCGAGCTCGGAAAATTCAATGATTTGAGGCATCTTTTCGCGAATTTCGGCCTCACTGAAACCTAAAAGCATTCCGTTTAAAAGAATGTTTTCTCTTCCACTCATATTTTTCTGGAATCCTACGCCGATAGAGAGGAGAGAAACACTGTGACCGTTGAGATCGACTACACCACTGTCAGGAGCAAATATACCGCCAACGGTGTTGAGTAGCGTTGATTTTCCGCTGCCGTTTCTTCCGATAATTCCTAAAATTTCGCCTTTTTTTACATCGAGTGAAACGTCTTTCAGCGCATGGAAGTATTTCACGTCCATTTTTTTGCCGTGAAGCAACATGCGTTTAATGGAATACGAACCGACTTCCTTGTAGCGTATATTCAGATTTTCTATATGAATAGCAATATCAGTCATAATTTAAAGCACCTTTACATAGCTGTTTTCGTTTCTTTGAATAAGCTTTACACCTAGAACTGTCATCAATACGCCGACAACACCCCAAGCTGCGAGCCATTTTAAATTGGGTGTTTTACCGTAGAGCAGTGCATCACGCATACAGTTTAAGAAAAGAGCCATCGGGTTTAATCTTAAAATCCAATATCCCAAAGGACCTGTAACCTTGTCGGCAAGGTTATAGAAAACACCCGTTGCGTAAAAGACAAGTCTTAAAGCGATATTGGTCATATTTGCAAGGTCCTCAACATAGACGCCGAAATGGAGAAGCAGGGTGCATAAGCCAAAGGTAAAAATGCACAAGAGAATGAGTATAGGTATTGTCCATAAAATGTTCCATGTAATCGGGACTTTGTAAATGATCATAAGGACAATTACAATGAGAAAACTTACCGAGGTTTTAAATCCGATCACTAAAAATTTTTCAACTATCAGTATGTATTTTGGTAAGTAGACCTTTGAAACAATGGGTTTGTTACTTCTTACTATCTTTACACTGTATTTCAGCATATTATTGAAGAATTCCCACATAGTGATTCCCAAGAATATAAATGCAGTAAGATAGGGGATGCTACCTTTGAAGAAGAGCGCAAAAACGAAGGCATAAACACCCATAAAGCAAAGTGGTTCGAGTATCCACCAAATCCAGTTAAGATATGAATTTGCAACCTCTGATTTTAAAGAGGCCTTTGCCGCATAGAAGGAATAAGCGCGGTATTTTTTCAGATCTTTAAAAAACTTTTTCATTCATAACTCCTGATATTTTACCCAAATTACAAAGACGAACATAAATGTCAATTAACTCTTAAATTATACCTTTTTTTATGCTAAAAGTCAATCATTTGGAAGTTATAGGTAAATTCGACATCGAACAACTGTTTGTTGACACAAGTTTTTTTGTGTGATACAATTAGCGTTGTATGATTTATAGAAATTTTGGGGCTTGCGGCCAGGGTTTTAGGGCAATGTTGCGGTAAATTTTTAAAAGGAATTCAGGTTAATTTTTAAAATGAAAAAATTGTTCAACTTTCTGAAACGAATTGTCAAAATCATTTATCCTAATATCGAAGTTGTCGGGTTGGAAAATCTGCCGGATGAACCTGTCGTCTTGGTCGGTAACCATTCGCAGATGCACGGCCCTATTGTCGGTGAACTGTATTTTGAAAATTGCGTCACGTGGTGTGAAGGCGAAATGATGCATTTAAAAGAAGTTCCCGCATATTCATATAAGGATTTTTGGTCGTATAAGCCTAAATGGACAAAGTGGTTTTATAAACTGATGTCCTATCTTATTGCTCCGCTGGCGGTCTTCATTTTTAATAAAGCACGTACAATTCCCGTTTATAAGGATACTCGTATAGTAATTACTTTTCGCAAAACCATTGATAAACTTAAAGAAGGAAAAAGTATTATAATTTTTCCCGAGCACGATGTAGAGTATAATAATATTCTGTTTGATTTCCAGGAAAACTTCATTGATGTCGCACGTGTTTTTTATAAACGAACAGGGAAGGAGATTTCCTTTATCCCTATGTATATAGCACCGAAATTGAAAAAGGTTTACCTCGGCGCGCCGATTAAGTATAATTCAAAATCTTCTATTAGCGAAGAGCGTGCTCGTATTCGTCAGTGCTTGATGGCTGAAATTACTGAAATGGCAAGAAACTTGCCTGAACATACGGTTGTTCCTTACAGAAATATGAGTAAATCCATGTATCCTTCTAACAAAGGAGGCAATGTTAAATGAGAAAGCCGGTTGTTGACTACCGCCAATTTCGTTTGAGTAAAATAAACGATCCGCAGTTTTCACATCTGAAACTATTGCTTGGCTGGGTTGGTTATTTTATTATGTATTTTTTAACGGAAAATCTGATTCCTGTTGAAAAATGCACTCCGGTCCACAGTGTTTTGGATGATATGATTCCGTTTTGCGAATACTTTTTAATCCCGTATGTCGGTTGGTATTTGCTTATTGTAGTGTCATTGTTCTATTTTGCGCTTTACAATATTGATAATTTTAAAAGATTGCAGATTTTCATTATTGTAACGCAGGTGGTTGCGGTTATAATTTATATAGTTTTCCCGACGCGTCAGGACCTCAGACCGATAGAATTCCCAAGAGATAACTTTTTTACGGACTGTGTTGGATTTCTGTATTTTTTTGATACAAATACGGGTGTTTGTCCGTCTTTGCACTGTGCATATTCCATTGGGATTGCTTCCGTTTGGCTGAAAGAAAAAAGTGCATCGTGGTACATAAAGTCTTTTGTGGTTATTTTCGTTGTCTTTGTATGCCTTTCGACGATGTTTATCAAGCAGCATTCAGCTGTGGACTTTTTCGCGGCGATACCTGTTTGTGTGTTGGCTGAATATATAGCCTGCGGTTCATACTGGAAAAAGCGAAAATCAAAGAAATAACTAAATAATGAGTTTATAAAAAACAACCCCCGACAAACATTGTCGGGGGTTGTTTTTTATATGTTGATAATTATGATACGGTTTAGTTATAAACTTTTGCGTTTGTAAATTCTAAAAAATCCAATACCGATAAAGACAGCACTTATAACAAAAAGCGATATTAAAGAAATTAAGAGAATATTTCCTTCTATACACTGGCTCCAATTGTTAAAATTCACTTGATATGATTTTTCATTTGTACCAAACAACACATCCACCACATAATCTGTGAAATAATATATAACCGTACTTGATGCTACACAAATACCTGCTTTTAAAAAAGCATCAAAATGCAGTGTGCAAATATATCCACAAAGGATAACGGGTGTGAATGCATAGCAGGTAATCAATATTGCCGAACCGAGCATAAAGGAATGCCGGATGTTGATATTCAATAATAGCAAAATAGTTAAAACAAAAGCTGCACTAAATGAAATTAAAAATTTGTACCGAGATATGTTGGTTTTGGATAAAAAAATAGGCACAAACAAGGATTCATAACCAATTAAAATGCCGATACAAGCTGTTAAGAGCCAAGATAATTCCTTCATATATACAGCACAGGTAAATAAAAGCAGGCATATGGATAGGTAAGTTGAAACACAAAAAGCCAGCAGTTTTTTCGACTTAAAAAAGCAAGCAACAGTGGGTACGAATGTGTAGGCACAAAGCAGTGCGGTTAATACAATGAAGAACCAAGACAAAGTATGGTTTACGGCAAGATTGCAAATAAAGCAAATTAAGAGCGCAATGGGGTAGGATATAGTTGGAATCCAAAACCATGTGCCACGAATCACACGGAATTTGCGTGCTTCGTGCTTCATTTTTCTTGTGTTTGTGTCGGTTGAAGCAGTAATCAATTCGTGTTCGCTGATATCAAGTACATGGCAAATATCGGAAATCAAAGTGATGTCGGGGTATGATACTCCGCGTTCCCATTTGCTTACTGCACCCTCGGTAACAAACAGCATTTCAGCCAAGTCTTTTTGCGAATAGTTTTTTTCGGTTCGTTTTAATTTTATGAACGAACCGAATGTTTTTTTATCAGTCATATCATCACACCTCTGCCTACATTTTACTAAAATCAGTAGTGACCGTCAATGGACAGTTAAGCCACCTCGCATTTTATGTGTCATCGGTAATTTCTTGTTTATAGTGTCATTATACAATAATACATACTAAGATGTCTACTACAACATAAGTAGGGTTATAGGCTCGACTTTGATTGCGGTAATTGATTTTCAGATGAATCCAACTGAATTTGAAATTGTTTTAAAAATTCCTGCATTATAAGGGTTTATATAAATAAAAAAACACAATAGTTATTATACCAATGGTACTAAAACTATCGTGTTTTTTGGTGGAGATGGCGGGAATCGAACCCGCGTCCAAAAATCCATTCCTGCAACTTTCTACATGCTTATTTTGTCATTTGAGATTCCCTTACATTAACGCCGACAAAAAGGCTTTAACGCTTGGTATTCTCTCGCCGTGGCAGAGCCGAGAAACTCATCTGCTCACGTTCACCGCAAAATGACGCTCTAACCGCCGCCGCGGTACTCAGCGGCAGAACGGCAGCTTAATTAAGCTGCAAAAGCAACTGTATTTTTGTCAGTTATTTTTAAAAGTTCGGTCTTCAAAGCGCAACCGTAACGCTGCATGCTTATCGCAGTTCAAAATCCCTGTCGAAACCTTTACATCCCCATATATACTGCCGATTTACACCGGCAGTTAATTGAGATTTAAATGTTGAATATGGTTCTGAGCCACTTTCTTGTCATCTCGGTCCAGCAGTTCATATATTCGCACATAGGATGACGGGTGTTGTTGACTGTACTGTAACGGCAAGAACTTAGTCCGTGATATCCTGTTGGGAATATATGTAACTCAAACGGAATCTTTTCCTTTTGAAGAACCGATGCATACTTTAAAGTGTTGCTGGCATCAACAACAAAGTCGTCAGCCGTGGTCCAGATAAATGTCGGGGGAGTGAGCTCCTTTGAAACGTGCTTTTCGCAGGACAATCTTTCGGTGTCCTCTTCGCTCCATTCTTCCTTGCCTGAAAGAACCTGGAATGAACCAAGGTGAGTGGGCAATTCGGCAGTGATTACAGGGTAGCAAAGAATTGCCGCCTGAACATCTTTCGGTTCAGGAACAACCGCTTTAACCTCATCGATATCTCTCATAGTGCAGTAGCTTGCTGCCAAATGACCGCCTGCCGAGAATCCTACGATACCGGTTTTTGTAGGGTCACCGTTCCAGCTTGCAGCATTTGTTACGATATAATCAACCGCACAGGCAGCTTCTATTAACTGCTGGGGGAATTTGTGAGGCTTAATGGAATAGCGAAGAACAAAAGCGTTGCAACCCAAGGTCATATACTCAAAACCGATGTTCTGTGCCTCTCCGTTAGAAAGCATATGATATCCGCCACCGGGACAAATGAGCATTGACGGACGTGGTTTGTCGGGCAAAATGTCGTCCTGAATCATCATTTCAAGTGTGGGGTCAACACCCATATCATTGAGGGCTGGATAAAAGTCTTTAAGGTGGATAACTTCGTAACGCATATTATCTGTTCCTTTCCTTTAATTCACGTTCAATTGTACGCTCGGCACTGCGTTTTGCCATATCGGCACGCTTGTCATAAAGCTTTTTACCGCGGCACACACCAAGCTGTACCTTAACAAGAGAGCCTTTGAAATAAAGAGATAAGGGGATAAGCGTTAAGCCCTGCTGTTTGATAACACCGATAAGTCTGTTTATTTCCTTTTTATGCAGTAGCAATTTGCGCTCTCTTGTGGGTTGACGGTTGAAAATGTTGCCCTTTTCGTAAGGGCTGATGTGCATTCCTCTGACAAAAACTTCGCCCTCGTCGATATCGCACCACGAATCTTTAAGGTTAACACCGCCCTGACGGATGGATTTGACCTCGGTTCCGCAAAGTTCAATACCGCACTCAAAACTTTCCTCTATAAAATAATCATGGAAAGCCTTTTTGTTTGTTGCGATAGTCTTAGAATTGTCAGCCATTCTGCACACCTCTTTTCAAACTGTGATTATATCATAAAATTAACAGTCGGTCAAGTGTGACAATGGGTGTTATTTGCGCGAATTCTGTTCGATTTTTGTGCTTTAAAGTCTGGCTTTCAAAAAAAGGCTAAATTTCATAAACGGAACAGATATAAAACACCAGATGACCGAAAAAGTGAGGCAAATTTGTCCCATAAAGTTAAGGGGTGTCTGCGAGTAATCCCAGATACCTTTTGAAAGTCCTACGTTCATAATAAGTCCTATTGCTAGTTCGATAATTGTTATAAATCCGCCGCAAAGAATTGCTTTGTAAAGTGTATTGAGCTCTTTTAATTTTTCTGAAACCAAAGAAATAAAGATAAAAGCTAATCCACCCGCAAGACTCATTGTAGGGTGTGTATAGTTTCGCCATATAACTTCCATAAGTCCGTAGCCGAAGAAGCCGAATAAGAAGCAAATTACGTAATATTTGATTTTACTGTTCATATTTCCTCTCAAATTTAGTTTTTGGTAAAAGATTATTGTTGTAAAGTCTTGAAAAGAATATAAATAAATGTTAATATTATATATATTTTGGGTCAGTGTTTCTAAAATTATGTTTTATTGTTTTGGTGAATTTAATTTTAAAGTTTTGGCAAAAGTGTGGTGAGTGCCGTGAATTATAAAAAGTGGGTTTTCCCTGATATAGATAAGCAAGCCGTTATGTCGGTTGCAGAAGAATGCGGCCTCGACCCGTTGGTTGTGTTGATTGCTTTTTCAAAAGGTCTTTGTGAACCGTATGAGATAGAGCAATTTTTGGAAAAAGAACCCGAGTTCTCCGATCCTTATGATCTAAGCGGAATGAGTGAAGCGGTAGAGCGTATAAACATCGCTCTTGAATCGAATGAGAAGATCCTTATTTTTGGCGACTACGATTGTGACGGTGTCACTGCTACTGCAATTTTGATGAAATACTTTAAATCGCGTGCTGCCGATATCGATTTTAAAATACCTCAACGCGAAAATGAAGGTTACGGTATTTCAAAGGATGCCGTGTCAGCTGCAGCAAGAGACGGTGTTACTTTAATTATTACCGTTGATAATGGTATAAATTCAGTGGAAGAGATTGCATATGCCAATTCATTGGGGGTTGATGTCGTTGTGACCGACCACCATTTGGCTTTGGGGGAACTGCCCGACGCTTATGCCGTTGTTGATCCTCATATCGATGAGGATTGCGACTGGATATTCCACGACCTGTGCGGTGCAGGCGTTGCCTTTAAACTCATTTGTGCTGTTGAGGGCAGACCGTGTGAGGAAATGATCTATGAGTATGCCGATTTGGTTGCTCTCGGCACTATTGCTGACATTGTGCCTTTAAAGGAAGAAAACCGAATTATCGTAAGTATTGGTTTGGAAATGCTTAACCGCAGGCTGAATTTCGGTGTGAGAGCGTTAGCAGAGGTTGCAAACATAAAATTTATGACCTCGGGCAACGTTGCGTTTTCGCTTTGTCCCAGGATAAATGCAGCAGGCAGAATGTCTACTGCTGAGATGGCAGTTAAATTGCTTTTGTCCGATTCGTTTGAGGATGCTACATATTACGCAGGTGTGTTGGATAGACTCAATGCTGACAGGCAACGAATCGAACAGGATATTTTTACGGAAGCCTGTAACATAATCGAACAAAAGGGATATAATCACAATAGGATTATTGTAGTGTCAGGGTATAACTGGCATGTGGGCGTTATTGGAATAGCCGCATCTAAATTGACCGAAAAGTACGGAAAACCTTGCATAGTTATCTCAAAATCGGGTGACAAGTCGGTAGGCTCCGGCAGAAGCCTTAACGGTTTTTCGTTGTTCAATGCATTGCAAAGCTGTTCTGATTGTCTTATAAAGTTTGGCGGTCATGAGTTGGCTGCAGGTCTTACGATTTCTGAGGATAAGATAGAGATTTTGAGAGCAGGAATTAACCGTTATGCCGAAAATGAACCGCTGTGTCTTGCCGAGGTTCGTCCCGATTGTAAGATAAAGCCGAGAGCATTTACGGTTGATGCTGCAAAGGCGTTGCGTTCTTTGGTACCCTATGGGGCAGGGAACTCGGTTCCGTTATTTGCTGTTATCGGTTCTAAGATAACTGCAATTCAAAGTCTTGCAGGCGGTAAGCATACTCGTTTGCGTCTTAACAAAGAGGGATATGACTACCAGGCGCTGATGTTTGGCGTTGGTCCCGATAATTTCGAATACCGTGTTGGTGACGTTGTTGATATAGCGGTCAATATCGACATAAATGTTTATAATGATGTTGAATCGGTATCTGTCATTATTAAAGCAATCCGTCTTAATGGGTTAAATGATGACAAACTTATTGAGCAGATGAATCTTGTTGAACAGTATAAAAGCGGAAGAATAACACGCGATGTTGCTGAAAAGATATACCCTGCAAGAGACGATATAACTGTTGTTTTTAGATATATTAAATCTAAAAATGAGGTTACTAAGAACCATATTGAAAATGACCTTTATAATATTATCGGTCTTCCTAAAATCGAGGTTGCACTTACTGCACTTGTGGAGTTGGGAATAATAAGTTTTACCGATGGTAAATTTTCACTTGCCGATTTTAAAGGCAAAGCTGACCTTGAAAGTGCGCCTGTTTTAGTAAGATTAAAAGAGATGAAAGAGGGTGAAGTTGTTGGACACTAATGTATATTTACAGTCGATAATGGATTTGCTTGATGCACAGCCGGGCAGTGAGAGTTACGACCGTGATCTTATCAAACGTGCATTTGAAAAATGTGTTGATTCGCACGGTGACCAGAAGCGTGTTTCGGGCGAACCGTATTTTATGCACCCGTTGGCAGTTGCTAAAATAGTTATAGGCTTGGGAATGGACAGTGAGTCGATAGCAGCTTCATTTCTGCACGATGTTATTGAGGATACCGAGGCAACTTTTGACGATATTAAAAATGAATTTGGTTTAAGTGTCGCAGAGTTGGTTGACGGTGTTACCAAGCTCGGCAAAATTCCGTTGGCTTCAAAAGAAAGTGTTCAGGCAGAGAATATCCGAAAGATGTTCATTGCAATGTCGCACGATATACGTGTCATTATTATTAAGCTTGCAGACAGACTTCATAATATGCGTACGATCGATGCTATGCCGTTGCATAAGCAAAGGGATAAATCTTATGAAACTGTTGAGATCTTTGCACCTATTGCGCATCGACTTGGTATCAGAGCTTTGAAAGAAGAACTGGAAGACCTTGCGATTATGCATCTGGACCCCATAGCATATCACGAGATTGAAAATTCTCTCTCTATAAGAAAGGCATACAGAGAGAAGTTCTTGGAAGAGATTCAGGAAAGAATAAAACAAAGAGTTAAAGAATTTGTGCCCGATATCACCATTGAAGGCAGAGTTAAGTCGATTCACGGTATTTACCGAAAAATGTATATGCAGGGTAAATCCTTTGAGGAGATCTATGATATCTATGCTGTCCGTGTGATTACAGATACGGTTGTAAACTGCTATAATATCCTTGGTGTTGTTCACGATATGTTCCGTCCGATTCCGGGTAGATTCAAGGATTATATCTCGACTCCCAAACCGAATCTTTATCAGTCGTTGCATACAACGGTTGTCGGTCGTGAAGGCGTTCCTTTTGAAATCCAGATAAGAACAAAGGAAATGCACCAGACTGCTGAGTTCGGTATTGCTGCACACTGGAAGTATAAAGACGGTGTTAAGCGTAAAGACCAAGCATTTGATGAACGTCTTTCCTGGATACGTCAGATCCTCGATAATCAACGAGATTCAGACGATGCTGAGGAGATTATTCAGTCCATTAAGTCGGACATTTCTCCCGAAGAAATATTTGCGCTTACCCCGAAGGGTGATGTTATAAATCTGCCGTTGGGTTCTACTGTTATAGATTTTGCTTTTGCAATTCACTCGGCTATTGGTACTAAAATGGTCGGTGCTAAGGTTGACGGCAGAATTGTCCCCATTACTCATCAGGTCAAGATGGGTGAACTTATTGAAATTATTACATCTAATCAGGCAGGTCACGGACCGAGCCGTGATTGGCTAAATATTGCCAAAACCAATCAGGCCAAGCAGAAGATCAGATCCTGGTTTAAAAGGGAAAGAAAAGCCGAAAATATCGCAACAGGTAAAGCTGAGATCGAACGTGAGTTTGCGCGTAATAACATTCGTTTCAGTGACGATGAACTTGAAAAATATCTTACCGATATTGCAACAAAACTGAAGTGCAACAGTCTTGAAGAGTTCTATGCAGCAATCGGCTACGGCGGAATTTTAATTTCCAAAATAATGCCGAGGGTTAAGGAAGATTATGCTAAAATAGCGAAATCTGCCAAACCGGTTGAGCCCGAAGATATTGTCACACAACGTAAGGTTTCCAAATCTTCGGAAGGCGTTGTTGTTGAAGGGATTGATAATTGCCTTATCAAACTTTCGCGTTGTTGCGCACCTATTCCGGGTGATGATATTATCGGTTTTATCACACGTGGCCATGGTGTTTCCATTCATAAACGTGATTGCAACAACGTTCCGCAGAATATTAAAGATTCAGCAGAACCTGAACGTTGGATTCCTGCACGTTGGAGCGTCGGACGTGCCGAAAGGTTTGATTCAACTATCAATATTATGGCGGTTAACCGTGACGGTATTATTGCCGATCTTTCAATATTGCTTGGAAATCTTCACGTTGCGGTACACGCAATCAACGCAAGGGAATTGCGTGACGGAAATTGTGTGATCAATATTACAATCAGTGTTGAAAGTCGTGAACATCTTGAAAACGTGATTTTGCGTATAAAGAAGTTGCAAGGTGTATTTAACGTTGAAAGAACCAACCAATAGAGGTGTAAAATGAAGGCTGTTGTTCAAAGAGTCGGGAAATCCGAAGTTACTGTTGATGGCAAAGTGGCCGGAAAGATAGATGAGGGACTTTTTGTCTTACTTGGCGTTGTTGATGGTGACACAGAAAAAGAAGCTGAGCTTTTGGCGTCAAAGGTTGCAAATCTCAGGATTTTTTGTGACGAAAATGACAAGATGAACCTTTCGGTATTGCAGGTAGCGGGCGGTGTTCTGACTGTTTCAAATTTTACCCTCTGCGCCGATACTAAAAAAGGGAATCGTCCGTCATTTATAGGGGCTATGAATCCTACGGATGCCGACCGACTTTATATGTATTTTGTTGAATGTTTGAAGCAGAACGGTGTTAATAATACCGCAACCGGCGAATTTGGTGCCGATATGCATATTTCGGCATCATTGGAGGGCCCCGTCACAATATTACTTGATACTGATACTTGGAGTAAGAAATGAATGTAATTACTGTTTCCTGCGGTCCTTTGATGGCTAATTGCTATATTGTTGAGTCGGGTAGCGAAGCGGTCATTATAGACCCCGGATTTTGTGAAAAGAAGATAGCCGACTATATTGCCCAAAATCCAAATAAGGTGCGCTACATAATGCTGACTCATGGTCATTTCGACCACGTTTCAGCTGTTGGGTATGTTAAAGAAAAATCAGGTGCCGTTGTGCTTATAAGCGCTAACGATGAAAAAGGTCTTTATGATGATGAGTTCAATCTCTCTAATTCGTTTGTAGGTCTTTATCCTGCTGCTGATTGCACTTTGCGCGCCGATTTACTTATAGATGACGGCGATGAATTCCCGTTTGGCAATACAAAAATCAAGGTGTTGGCTACCCCGGGTCATTCAAAGGGTAGTGTCTGCTTTTTAATTGATGATTGTCTTTTTTCGGGTGACACGATTTTCCGTTGTTCAATAGGAAGAACTGATTTTCCGGGCTCCGATTTAGGCGATATGATGATGTCACTTGACCGATTAAAAACACTTGATGACGGTATGACGGTTTATCCTGGTCACGGCGAAAAAACCACAATAGGATTTGAAAAGCAAAATAATTTGTATCTTAAATACTAAGGAATAATTTATGCAAATTGTAAATATAGGTAAGGACTTTAAGTACGAAATCGAGAAACTGTGCAGGTTGTTTCTGCCTTTTTGTAAGTTTTCGTTTTTAAATTCCTTAAATGATGTTGATTTTAATACCGATTATTGCATCTACTCCTCTTTACCGACCGATAGCGGAATAAAACTCTCGACGAAGGTTTATTTGTTTGGTAAAACAGAGGAGAGAGAGGGAGAAGTTGCGTCTGATGACGATAACTTTACTCTTTGCGAGCGAAAATTGGCTCTGATGATTTTTGATAGCTTGAAATCGATTACAGGCTACACATCTCCATGGGGAATATTAACGGGTGTAAGACCTGCAAAGCTTATGGGAAAATTGTCAAAAGCCAACGGTGAAAAATCGGCTGAGGAATATTTCTTAAATGAACTGCTTGTCAGCCGTAAAAAATGTGAACTTTGCTTGGAATGCTATAAAAAGGAAGAGGATATTATAAATAGATCGGGGCGTGATTCTTTCAGCCTTTATATTTCAATACCTTTCTGTCCAAGCAGGTGTAATTACTGCTCATTTGTGTCGCATTCGGTAGAACAGGCAAAAAAGTTGATTCATAAATACATAGAACTTTTGAAAGAAGAACTTGAATATACCGCAAAGCTTGTAAAACAATGCAACCTCAAACTTATGACGGTTTATATAGGCGGCGGTACACCGACGACACTTTCGGCAGAACAAC
>JAZRMK010000057.1:0-5771 GCA_045647525.1 Acutalibacteraceae bacterium | reverse complement strand
GCCTGAAAAGGGGACGCAGTAGCATCTTGTGACAATGTGCCGAAACAATGCTGCCGAAAGGCTTTCGAAACACCTCGGTCGAAAACTGGGACAAACTGCCGGACTTGACGAGTTGGCAAGTCTGCTTGGATTATCTAAAATACCTGAATTTATTGAGTCTTACGACATTTCCAACACTCAGGGCGAAGACAATGTGGCAGGTATGGTCGTTTTCAAAAACGGCAAACCGTATAAATCGTCTTACCGCAAATTTAAAATCAAAAGTTTTGAGGGACAGGACGATTTTCGCTCGATGGCGGAAGTTGTTGAACGCAGGTTTAATGAATATAAGTTGGCAGAGACCGAAGAGGGATTTGGTAAACTGCCCGATCTGATACTGCTTGACGGCGGTAAAGGTCAACTGTCGGTAGTAAAAGAGATAATGGAAAAAATGGGAATCGACGTGCCCATTTTTGGTATGGTAAAGGATTCCAAGCATAAGACCAGAGCCGTTACAAGTGAGGGCAGGGAAATAGCCATTAAAGCCAATCGCAGTGTATACACCCTTGTGTCTGAAATTCAGGAAGAGGTCCACCGCTTTGCAATCGGATATCACCGTGCGGCAAGAAAAAAGAGCACCCTTGCCACAGTGTTGACCGAGATTGACGGCGTGGGCGAAAAAACTGCAAAAAAATTGCTTGCAAAATTCAAAACCGTAAAAGCTTTGGAAAATGCAAGCATTGATGAAATTAAAAGTTTGGGAATATCGCAAAAAACTGCTGAAAACATTAAAAATTTTTATTGTGAAGGTTAGTTTTCCTCTTTTGCGATGTTTATAACACCGTTTGTGAATTCCTCACCGCACTTGACGGGTTTTTGGAATGTTAAAGAATAGATATCGGTCGATCTTTCTTCAAATTTAAAGCATGTACTGTCTTTGAGGCTTGTGGAACGCATTTCGATAGGAAGCGTTGACGAGCCTCTTGCTTTTTGCAGAATATCAGCACCATTATCATTGTGACCCAATACTCTGATGTATGGTACGGTTTCAGGAATATCCTCCGCACGCATTCTCAGAAATGCAGAAATGATAAGCCTGCGAAGACGGGCATTTGTGTAACGCTTGGTTGCAGTGAAGTCCAATAACTCATTATAGTTTGAGCACATTCTTGCAGCATTGTAAAGTCGGTTTTCAATACCTTCGCTGATGTCGGGCAGAGCTTTGTAATCGTCTTTATTTGTTGCGCGCAAAACTGCAAGTACGGTTGTTTCAAACTTCGAAAAATCGGAAATTCTGCCGTTGTCATATTCCTCTTTTAAAATTTTAAAAGAGGCTTTTGGCATACACCTTGCTACACTTAAAAGGTCGCCTTTTAAAATGAGTGAACGCAATTTGCTTGCGGAACAAAATCCGTCTGCCGTGATTTCACTGTCGTGACCGACACCTATGCGCTTAATTGGAATAAAATCCAAATTCAAAGCAAGGTCTTTTGCCGCCATAATGTATTCAATGGCAAGTGTATCGTTTGGATTGCGCAAAAGGTCGCCGTTTTTACAAATGCATTCAATAGCCGTTTCTCTTGCCTGTGCAAGCGGCAGACCACTGTCTAACAGTTCGCGGAGTTTTATGCTAAACTCTTCCGACCGCAAGGCATAAACGGTTTGCATCAATCTTGTGATGTCACCGCATTCGCTTCCGAAAGCAATAGCGTCTACGTTTAAGTTAGCAATAATGTCGACAGCACCTTTTGCAAATTTCTGTGCAGTAGCCATAGCCCAAAATGTCGGCAACTCAACTACAAGGTCAAAGCCGCATAATAAAGCCTGCTTAGCACGTGCGAATTTTGAAATTATACCCGTATCACCGCGTTGCACCCAGTTTCCACTCATAACAGCGACACATCTTTCGTAACCCTTTTCTTTTACTTTCTTGACTAAATGTTGATGTCCGTTATGAAAAGGGTTAAATTCTGCTATTATTGCGGCAGTTTTCATTCTAAATTCACCTCAAAATGTTAAAATCGACTTGAAAATCTAAAAATAATACTGTATTATATTATAGTTAAGAAGTATGCTTGTAATATTTTACTTCAAAATCATTAGGATTTCAATATCCAAAATTATAGGAGGAAGTAGTTAATGAAAATTTTGGTTGTTAACGCAGGTAGCTCATCATTAAAGTATCAGCTTATCAATATGGATAATGAGCAGGTGATTGCAAAGGGCCTTTGCGATAAGATAGGTCTTGAAGACAGTAATGTTTCTCACAAGGCTTTTGACGGCAGAACCTATGCTGCAGAGGTAAAAATGCCTACTCATTCCGAGGCTTTTGAAACCTTGATGTACGCTCTTATCGAGAGTGAGGCAAAGGTTATCGATTCGTATGACGAAATTGGCGCTATCGGTCACCGTGTTGTTCACGGCGGTACTTATTTTGATAAATCCTGCCTTGTTACCGATGATGTAGCAGAGAAGGTTGAAGAGCTTCGCGAATTGGCACCTCTTCACAACCATCCCCACTATCTCGGTATTGTTGCTTGCACAAAAACCTTTGGCAAGGACGTTCCTCAGGTTGTAGTGTTTGATACCGCATTCCATCAGACAATGCCCGAAAAGGCTTATATTTTCGGCATTCCTTACGAGTATTATGAAAAGTATCAGGTTCGTCGCTATGGTGCGCACGGTACATCACACAAATACGTAAGTGAGCGTTGTGCTGCCATTATGGGTCGCGAAAGTGATAAGGACCTCAAAATCGTTACCTGCCACATTGGTAACGGTGCTTCCATCACCGCAGTTAAAGGCGGCGAATGTGTTGATACATCTATGGGCTTCACTCCGCTTGACGGTTTCATTATGGGCACTCGTTCCGGTGGTGTTGACCCCTCTGCATTGACCTATATTGCAAACAAAGAAAATATGACCCCTGACCAGTTGTCTGATATGTGCAATAAGAAATCGGGACTTTTGGGTATTTCGGGCGTTTCCAGTGATAACCGTGACGTTTCGGCAGCTGCTGCAAACGGCAATCACAGAGCAGCTTTGGCAAATGATATCCAGAGATATCAGATTGCAAAGTTTGTCGGTTCTTACATCGCTGCAATGAACGGTACCGACGCTATCGTGTTTACGGCAGGTATCGGTGAAAATGACCCTGTACTTCGCGCTGAGGTTTGCAAGCACTTTGAGTATATGGGCGTTAAGATCGATGAGGAAAAGAACCAAATTCGCGGAGAAGAGGTTGAAATTTCTACTCCCGATTCTACCGTCAAAGTTTATGTTATTCCCACCAATGAAGAACTTGCTATCGCTAAGGACACTTTGGCTATTGTAAGCGCACTTTAATTATCTCTGTTTGGTGATACAATTATGATTAGTATTAAAAACGACATTCTTAATGGCAAATATGACGAAACTTTTAACTTGCTTTACGGTGATGTAGAATTCGCACGTAACAGATATGCGAAAGCCGTTGATGCTTTTGAGGCACTTTACGGTGAACGTGAGGTTCGTCTTTTCTCAGCACCCGGTCGTACTGAGGTTGGCGGTAATCACACTGACCATCAGCACGGTTGCGTTCTGGCAGGCAGTGTTAACCTTGACGTTATTGCTGTTGTTGCAAAAACTGATGATGGTATCGTTCGCGTTAAGTCCGAAGGCTACGATGAAGACGTGCTTAATATTTCTGGTTTAGACGCGAGTGAGTCCGAATACGGTAAAGCGAGTGCTCTTATCAGAGGTATGTGTGGTGAGTTCAAAAAGGATGGATATAACATCGGTGGATTCGTTGCATACACCACTTCGAACGTACTTAAAGGCTCTGGTATTTCGTCATCTGCGGCTTTTGAGGTGCTGATAGGTAATATTTTGAGTGGTCTTTATAACGACGGCACTGTCAGTGCTGTTGAAATTGCAAAAATTGCTCAAAGAGCAGAAAACATATATTTTGGCAAACCTTGTGGCTTGATGGATCAAATGGCTTCATCGGTCGGCGGTTTTACAGGTATTGATTTCAAAAATCCGCAGGAACCCATTATTGATAAAGTGGTATTTGACCTTGCGGCTCATGCTCATAAGTTGGTCATCATAAACACTGGCGGTAACCACGCTGATTTGACACAGGACTACGCTGACATTACCATAGAATGCCGTGCTGTTTCTGAGTATTTTGGCAAGTCGGTTCTCAGAGATGTTGAAATGGACGCTTTCTACAAAGATATTGCCGGTGTTCGTGCAAAAGCAGGGGATAGAGCTGTACTTCGTGCAATTCACTTCTTCAACGAAAATGAACGTGCTATTGCCGAAAAGAAAGCTTTGTCTGAGAATAGATTCCAAGACTTTTTAAATATTGTTAAGGAATCGGGACGTTCATCGTTCCAGTATTTGCAGAATGTATATTCTCCGTCTAACCCAAAAGAGCAGGGACTCTCGTTGGCTCTTGCTATTGCTGAAAAGGTTTTGGGTGGCAAAGGTGCGTTCCGTGTTCACGGAGGCGGTTTTGCAGGAACGATTCAAGCGTTTGTCCCCGAAGAATTGCTTTCAACCTATTTGGATACAATGAGCGCGGTGTTTGGTGAAAACGCATGTTATGTGCTTAATATCCGTCCTGTCGGCGGCACCGAAGTAAAAGCTTAATTGATACAATTTAAAAGTCCTCAAAACATACGTTTTGAGGACTTTTTTCTTTTCGTAATAAATTAGGAATTATGGTAAATAGTGTTGAATTTATTCTATTCTTAATGTATAATAATCTTAATATGATAAATTATTATTTCATATAACATAAATTTGAGGTATAAAATATGTTTGATTTAACGACTCTTTCAGCAAAAGCTCCCGATATGGGGAAGGCTATTGATAATCTTAGTAAATATGGCGGCAACGTAACTTTGAGTGGGTTTATTATTGTTTTTGCTATGCTTGTTTTGCTTGTTGTTATCATCTCGGTTTTCGGCGTGATGATGAGTAGGTTAAATGGCAATAAAGTTCCTAAGGCTACCAAAGTAAAAGTAGAAAAACCGAAACCCGCAAAAACTGTTGCTGCAAATGTTCAGAATGATAATGATGAGGGCGTAATTGCTGCGATATCAGCCGCTATTATGATGATGTATGAGGGTACAGGTAAAAAACCTGTGATTCGTTCTATCAAACCTGCCGTTACTGGTCGTTCTGCTTGGAAACAGGCAGGCGTGGTCAATAATGTGCGTTCGTTTTAAGGGGTGGTGAAAGTTGTCAATATTAGATACTATAAAAGATATTTTTAGCCTTTCAGGCTTTGCAGCTTTCTTTGAAGGCGACGGTTGGAAAAATGCAATTATGATTGGTGTTGCGTGTTTCCTTTTAGTGCTTGCTATCCATCCCAAATTTCAGTTCGAGCCGCTTTTGCTTTTGCCGATCGCATTCGGTATGTTGCTTGCCAACCTGCCAAATGCAGGTATTTATCACCCTGAGATTTGGGCTATACCGGAAGATGTCGTTGTTGGACAAGCGGCGGAGTTTGAATATTGGTCTTTTGACGGTCAGGCGTTCCACGTTTTAGCCGGCAAGGTTTTACAACACGGCGGTTTGTTGGATATTCTTTATCTTGGCGTTAAAGTCGGTATTTATCCTCCGCTTATTTTCCTTGGCGTAGGCGCTATGACTGACTTTGGCCCGCTTATTGCAAACCCCAAGAGTTTCCTTTTGGGCGCTGCCGCACAGCTCGGTATCTTTGCCGCATTCATTGGCGCATTGGCACTTGGCATGACTCCGCAGGAAGCCGGTTCTATCGGTATCATCGGCGGTGCTGACGG
>JAZRMK010000056.1:0-5971 GCA_045647525.1 Acutalibacteraceae bacterium | reverse complement strand
AGACAACGTTGTTTTATGATATATTTAATCTGTAATGAAATTAAATTTTTGAAATTTCTTTGAGAATAATAATTTCGGAGGTTATTTAATATGTCTGAAAAGAAAGTTAACGGTCTTGCAATAAATAATGATGCAATTGTTCAGATTGCGGGTATTGCTACTCTCGAAATTGAGGGAGTTGCCGGTCTTGCTAAAAGACCTGCCGAATTAAAAAGTTTAAAAAAGGTGCTAAGTGTTCCTAAAAATTCGCAATCCAAGTCTATTTCCGTAAATGTTGACAGCGGTGCGATTTTGCTCGATATTTATGTCAATGTACTTGATACTGCAAAGGTTAAATCTGTTGCAGAAGCTGTACAGTTGAATGTAAAAGATAAGGTTCAGAGCATGACGGGAAATGCTGTTGCACGTGTTAACGTCCACATTGTTGATGTTACCGTATCTGCTGAATAAAATGCAAAGGCACCGCTTTTAAGCGGTGCCTTTAACGTGCCGACACGTTATTTATATAAAGGGTTTCAAAACCCTTTTTTATTTTATGTTATAATATCAATTTTGATACAAGGACGGAAAATTTACCAATGATAATTGCTAATGTGTTTACTGATTTCTTAAAAGATTTTGCTGTATCCGGCAGAATGTTGGGCATAAAAATTATAGGCTCTGTTCTTATAATCGTCATCGGTTGGGTGATTGTAGGAATTATAAAAAGGGTTATTACAAAGCCTGTTGAACAAACGAAATTCGACCCTTCATTTAAACGTTTCTTAATTAAAACGGTTGACATTGTTTTAAAGGTTCTTATCGTGCTTTGTGCAATATCCAATCTCGGTATTTCGACAACCGGTCTTATTGCTGCTTTGTCGGCTGCTGCTGTTGCAATTTCTCTTGCGCTGAAGGACAGTCTGGGCAATATTGCCGGAGGAATTTTAATGATGATTACCCGTCCATTTTCAACAGGAGATTTCATCAGTGTAGATGGAGAGTCGGGAACTGTTGTAAATATTGACCTTATTCATACGACATTACTTACTGTTGATAACCGACATGTTGTTGTTCCCAATGGACAGATGGTAAATAAAACCATTACTGATTATTCGCGCGAAGACACAAGACGTGTTGATATTGATTTTAAAATCAGTTATGATTCGGATGTTGAAAAGGCAAAGGCCCTGATTATTGGATTAGCAAACAGTTGTGAATTCACTTTAAGTGAACCTGCTCCGTTTGCACGAGTGACCGATTATGGCGATAGTAGTGTGACAGTTACAGCTCGTATCTGGTGTAAGTCGGAAAATTTCTGGGATTTAAAGTTGTATATGCTTGAAAACACAATGGTTGAATTCCGTGAAAACGGAGTTAGTATACCGTTTAATCAGTTGGATGTTCATATCGACGGCAAACTTAGTAAATAAATAAAAAGCACCTCAAACGGAGCGCTCACACAATGACAAACCGTTTAAGGTGCTTTATCTTTTTATATTAAACTTAAATTTAACTTAAATTGCGTTTTTTCTGTACATAAGAATACCGAGTGTACCGGGACCGCAGTGAACCGAAATGGTGCAACCTGCTCTTGTGATAAGAACTTCCTTATCGGGATATTTTGCAGTTACGATTGCTTTTAATTCTTCTGCAATCTCTTCGCAACCGCCTGAATGAGTTATGAAGATCCTTGAACCTTCAACCTCATTTTCTTCAGCAAGTTTTTCGTTGACGTATTGTTTTAAAACCTCACTCATTTTACCACGGTATTTTTTTGCGACACTCATTTTACCGTCTTTAACTTGAATTAGAGGTCTTAATTTAAGAAGGTTTGCACCGAGTGCTGCTACTGAAGAGCAACGACCGCCTTTGTGTAAATATTCAAGGGTATCAACAACAAAGGAAGCATCGACGTTACCTGTGAGAGATGTAATAATATCATAAATTTCCTTAGCGGATTTGCCTTGGTCGGCAAGATCAGCTGCTAATAAAACTTGAAGACCGATGCCGGTTGAAAGGTTGCGACTGTCTATGATATAAACATTGTCATAGTCCATAGATGCAAGGCGGAGGTTGTTAAAACTTGCCGAAAGGTCCGAACTGATAGAGAAGTAAACTGCATCTTTACCATCAGGAACGTTTTCTTTAATAAAACTGTCATGTTCATCAATATTTGCAGCGGTTGTTTTAGCCAACTTACCGCTTTCTTCGTAGTATGCATAAACATCGTCAGGGGTGACGTCGATAGAATCACGGTGCTTCTCGTCACCGAAAACCACAGTAAGAGGGATTATTTTAATGTCGCGCTCTTTAATCATTTCGGGCGCTATATCGCATGTGCTATCACTTATTATTACTGCTTTTCTTTCGCTCATGGGTTTTGCTCCTTTACATTTTTATTCATTTTAACACAAATTTCGATATTTCTCAACATAAAAATTTATTTTGGTTATTATTTTGGATAATATTGCAAAACAGAATATTGTTTGATATAATAATTATGTAATTTTTTAAACAAATAATACTTAACATAAGCAATTCGGAGGATGATTATGAGTAAAGGAAAAAGTAGCTATTTAAAGACACCTGCTGTGTTAATTGGCATTATTCTTGGTATGACTATGATTATAACTGCTATGATGATAGCTGTGGTAGGTTTGTCAAAAGAGAATAATTTTGGTGACGATACTGCTCACAATTCGTCGGGTGCAGGTGCCGGTAATGGTGCGTTATCAAGTGGGGACACTTTGCCATCGCCGTCTTCTGCTACATCGCAAAATTCAAGTACTGCAAGTTCAAGACCAACTGTGTCTTCTGATTTTCAGGTTCCTGTGACAACCGGGCTTCCTGTTGCCGATAAAGATCCGTTTAAGGATACAACTCCCGACTCGGGCAAGGTGTGTTACCTGACTTTTGACGACGGTCCTTGTGCAAATACTGACAAAATTTTGAAGATTTTGGAAGAAAACGATGTAAAAGCCACATTCTTTGTTGTCGGTACTATGGCTACCGGTAAAATAAAAGACATATATAATGCCGGACATGCTGTCGGTCTCCACACCGGCACTCACGAACTCAGTGAGTTGTACGACAGTCCGGAGGCTTTTATAAAGGATTTGAAGGCTATCAGTGACAAGGTATATGAAAAGATCGGCATTCGTTCCAACCTCACACGTTTTCCCGGCGGCAGTGCTACCGCCGCTATGAGCAGCAAATTGGGTAAAGATGGCTTTGAAACCGTTACCGAGCTTATGGAAGAAAACGGTTACACATATTTTGACTGGAATATTGATAGCGGCGACACACATTCCAAATCTCCGTCTTCTGATTATGTTATGAATGAAATACGTAAAGGCTTAAAAAACAGCAAAGGTGAATATAAGAGTGAGGTTTGCATTTTAATGCACGATATAAAAAATGTCACTGTTGAAACCTTGCCGCAAATTATTAAGGAATTGAAGGACTTGGGCTATACATTTAAGACACTTGACGGTAGTGCGCCTTCTTTCCAATTCAGATAATAGTGAATGGAGAAAAAGTATGATTCTTAAAATTAAAAAGTTGAGCGAAAAAGCCGAGGTCCCTTTCAGAGCAACCGCAGGCAGTGCGGGTATGGATTTAAAGGCTTGCATAGATGAGCCTATAATCTTAAATCCCGGTGAGAGAAAGCTTATTTCAACAGGTCTTGCTATTTCTTTGGAGTCGAGCGATTATGTTGCGTACATCTTCGCCAGAAGTGGCTTGGCGGTTAAGCTTGGAATCACTCTTTCAAACTGTGTCGGTGTTATTGACAGTGATTACAGAGGCGAATTAAAGGTTGGTCTTATTAACCTTTCTGACGTGCCGTATACTGTTAACAACGGTGAAAGAATAGCACAGTTGGTTATTTCACCCGTAATTTTACCCCAAATCGAAGTCGTTGATGAGTTGGATGAAACCGAACGTAATACGGGTGGTTTTGGCTCAACGGGAAAGGCATAATTTATGAGCAGAAAAAGATTCAAATTGAAGTTTACAGATAAAGATTGGGCTATAATAGGCTCTGTTTTGTTTGTTTTAAGTTACATTGGTGCAATTATTACTTTCTACACCGGTTTTATGAAACAACTTATCAATAACGGTGGCTTTTTTGGTAACGAAATTTATATTTCACCGCTTTGCACTGCACTGTCGTGTGTTTTCTTCGTTGTTCTTTTTGTGTTGACTATTTATGGAAAAATTAAAAACAACAAGACAACACTTATTGTTTCGGCAGTTTACCAGATATTGCTGATTATTGCCCTTATTGTTTTAACTGTTCTCATTTATTCAATAGAGAACGCTGCATTTTCTGAGGCTATTCTTTGGCCGTTTGCTTTTATTATCGGTCCGGTATTCGGAGTGTGCATGTATTTCGGAATTTTGTTTTTGATTCTGTTTTTGTTCCTTGTTATAACCACTATTGTAGGGTTGGTAAATGCACTGAAACAAGATTTTAAAAAGAAAAGATGATTTTTGCGCAGGAGTACTAATAGTGCTTCTGCGTATTTTTAATAATACGCTTGCATATATTTTAATAAACTTTTGTGAGGTTGATAATATGCAAGGAAATATGAAATTAAAAACCGCTGCGGATTGTCATTTTAAGATTTTAGTTCTTCAAATGATAACAGTAGCGGTTGTTTTGATTTCTGCAATAATTATCAGAATTTTCGGTGGCGATTTATATACATGTTTGAGTTCGCTCTATCACGAAAAATTCGATGAAATAACAAGTACTTCTTTTGTAATGGACGAAGAAAAAGAAAAGGAAGAAAACGAGAAAGAAAATGATAGTAATGATGTTAACGCCGATTTATACGATGCCGACGTTGATAGCAGTTTAAAAGAAAATATCACTGAATTTGAACAATATGAGTCCAAAAATGTATCTGTTTCAGCGCAGTCCTTTCTATTTCCGGTGGACGGTGAGGTGGTTTCTGAATACGGAATGAGGACTAATCCGGTCACGAATATTTACACATTGCATGGAGGTATGGATATAGCAGCAGATACGGGAACGCCTATATATTCAGCATACGAGGGTGCAGTCTCGGCGGCAGGATACAGTGATACTTATGGCTATTATGTAGTAGTGGCACATACGTCGGAGATAAAAACCCTTTATGCTCATTGCAGTGAATTATTGGTAGAGAAGGGCGAAACTGTTAAAAAAGGCGATAGAATTGCACTGGTAGGTAATACCGGAAGGTCAACAGGACCACATCTTCATTTTGAAGTTAGAGTAGGGGATTCAAGAATAAATCCTAGGTGGATATTAGGAGAGATAATCAAGGTATGAGATTTAAAGTTTTAGGAATAAATTTTCATATTTCGGTTCCGTTTACAGTGATGTTGGCTTTTTTGCTTATAGTTGATAAAACCGGCTTGATGTCAGCATCAATTTTCGCAGTTGTGGTTCATGAATTGGGACATATTTTAATGATGCGTCACTTAAAGTGCCTTCCACGTGAAGTGAGCTTTTGCATTTTTGGTATCTCTATTGTTGGAGCATCTTTTTGTACATTTAAAGAAAATATAAAGATAGCGATATTTGGTCCACTTGCTAATTTTTTTATGTTTGTTGTTTTTTATATAATTGGTGTGCTAATGGCAAACAATCTGATTCTTGCATTTTCTGCGGTTCAGCTGGTTGAAGGTACTGTAAATATGTTCCCTGTAATTGGTCTTGATGGCGGTACTGTTTTAAAGTGTATAGTAAATTCTCTTAATATAAAAGGTAAAAATTTAATTATAAACGGCATTTCTTTTCTGACCGCCTTTGCGGTATTTATATTGGGAATGGCTGTTGCGGTGAAAAATGTTTCAAATCCGTCCTTGCTTTTGCTCGGAATTTATCTTATAATAACACACGTATATAAATTTAATGTTTAACTTTAAAAATTTGATTTAAGGATGTTTTAAATGACCGAAGAAAAATTGGAACAACTTCTGCTGTCGGTTCAAAAAC
>JAZRMK010000055.1:0-13825 GCA_045647525.1 Acutalibacteraceae bacterium | reverse complement strand
TATTCTTCCATCTTCTTAGCGGTTTCTGTAGCGATTTCCGGACCGTTATCTCCGCATATCATCCAAGGAAGCACGCCGATTCCATCAGGGAAAACGACAATGCATTCGGTGCACGTCTCCCAAATAGTGTGCGTGAATTTTTTGTCGTCAAGCTCGTGTACGTGCGTCATTGCGAGAGTATACGTGGGGTGCGTATGCATAACGACTCTGTGCATGGGATCCTTCTTTAATCTTGCCATATGGCTTCTGAGGTGAGAAGGAAACTCGCTTGTAAACTTTCCGCCGTGGCGAAATCCCCAAAGAAGCTCAGCGTTCTTTCCGTCCTTTGCGATTCGAACTATTCCGAGATTTGTTTCGGGATCCTTTTCAACGTTTTTGAAGTACTTGCCGGTACCGGTAACAATAAAGATCTTGCCGATAAGCTCAGTAGCATCAAAGCCGGTAGGAATTGTGCGGATAACATTATCAAGGTCGAGATATTCAGCAACTTCCTCGGTTTCGAGCATATAGCTGATATTACCGCCGTTACGCTCGTCCCAACCGAGACGGTACATATTAGCGGTGGTTTCCATCATTTCTTTAACAAAAGGTGCGGTTAAAATGTCTTTCATTATCTGTTCACCAAAACTTTCTTTTCATAATCTTTGATAACGGTCAGATAGTCGTTTTCAACACCCTGACGCTTCAAGTACTCTGCCCAGATATCACCAAACGGTGCGGTTTTGAGTTCTTCACTAACAACCATAACCTCGGTCATATTGCCTGCGTCCTGCAAAGCTTTGAGTTTTGCGTTGGGTTGCAAAAGTGCAAACAACAATGCCTTCTGAACACTGCGAACACCGGTGACCCATGCAGACAAACGGTTAATAGATGCATCAAAATAGTCGGTCGCGATAAATACTCTGTCAAGTGCATCGCAACGAACAATTTCCTTTGCGATTTCTTTGGTTTCATCGTCGAACAAAACAACGTGGTCAGAGTCCCAACGAACAGGACGTGTAACGTGAAGAGCTACCTTCTCGTTAAAGAGCAGGAGTGCCGGAATCTTGTCCGAAACAACCTCGGTCGGATGATAGTGGCCGTTATCCATCAAAGGAGTAAGGCCGTTCTGTGTAGAATAAGAAAGAGTAAACTCAGCAGAGCCTACTGTGTAAGACTCAACACCGATACCGAAAACCTTAGATTCGAGGGTAATATAAACCTTTTTCTTGTCATAAGGAATGCTGAGGATTTTATCGAGCGAATCCTTAAATCTTGCTCTGGGTCCCATTCTGTCAGCAGGGATATCCTTGTAACCGTCAGGAATCCAGATATTTACAACACAAGGAATGCCGGTTTCGGTTGCAAAGTATTCAGCAATACGGATACATGCCTGACCGTGTTTTACCCAAAATGCTCTTACTTCATCGTCAGGCGAAGAAAGAGTCAAACCGTCCTTTACCATGGGATGTGAAAAATATGTAGGGTTGAAGTCAAGACCCATATCGTGTGCCTTAGCAAATTCAAGCCACTTTGCAAAATGTTTGGGCTCGATAGAGTCACGGTCTGCCGAATCGCCATCCTCTATAATCGCATAACATGCGTGAAGGTTGAGCTTCTTTTTGCCCGGCATCAAAGACAATGCTTTATCAAGGTCAGCCATCAATTCTTCGGGAGTAGTAGCCTTACCGGGATAGTTGCCGGTAGTCTGAATTCCGCCCGAAAGAGCCTCCTTGCTATCAAAACCGACAACATCATCACCCTGCCAGCAATGGATAGATACGGGGACGTCTTTAATAATGTCGAGTGCTTTCTCGGCATCAACGCCGAGGTTGCTGTAATATTTTACAGCCTCATCAAATCTTGACATAGTGTTCCTCCTAATAGGTTTTTTGCTCAAAATGCAACAAACAAAACTTGCTGCAAATCTTCGTACACATTCAGTATATCATATTAACTTATCCGCTACAAGAGAAATTTGGAAATTTAACCTCCTATTTATTAAGAAAATCGTATAGTTTTGATATGCACGCCATTGACGAAGCAAAAAATGTGTGTTATATTTTAAATATCAAAGGAGTGGTTTGTATGGCAAACATTTGGCACGACATTTCACCTCAGCGTATTACCCCCGAGGATTTTATCTGTGTTATAGAAATTCCAAAAGGTAGCAAAAAAAAGTATGAACTGGATAAAGAGTCCGGATATATAATCCTTGACCGCATTTTGCACACATCAACCCATTATCCTGCCAACTACGGTTTTATTCCCCGCACCTACGGTGACGATAATGACCCGCTTGATGTTTTGTTACTCTGCTCCGAGAGATTAGAGCCGATGACCTTGGTTCGCGCATACCCTATCGGCGTAATCAACATGATCGACAACGATCGCCGCGACGAAAAGATTATCGCTATACCGTTCAGTGACCCGACCTATAACGGATATAAGGATATAAGCGATCTGCCGAAACATATCTTCGATGAGATGAAACACTTTTTTGAGGTTTATAAGAATCTTGAAAACAAAAGAACAGCAGTCGACGAGGTTCAAGGTCGCAATGTTGCTGTTGAAATTATTAAAACCACCATCGATAACTATAACTGCACATTCGGAAAATAAGTGTGACATAAACAAAAACTCCTTCGAGGAATCCCTCGAAGGAGTTTTTTAATTGAAAGGATATATTATTCGTCGTCCTCTTCAACCTCGCACTCAACGTAATTCTCTTCGTCTTCTTCTGCAAGGAAACGATTAACGAACACTGCAACACCGGCAGCCAAAGCAGCAACGGCAGCAATAGCGCCGACAATCCACAAAATATGTTTAGCTTTCATTTAGAATTCCTCCATTCTTTTTTTATATTTTACCCCAAACAAAACAAAATGTCAACTGTTTAATACATCAGTGTCAAGTGGGCTTGCCATTCGCTTCGCACAAAAATTTCTTGACATTTAAAGGTGTTTCTTATATAATGTATTCATTATTATGGCGTGGTGCGCTTATATTTATTGCCACCACCGTTTGAAAGGTTGAGAATTATGGCAAAGGCAGTTCTTTTGACTCTTGAAGGATTGAGCACCCTTCAAAACGAATTGGAGAACTTAAAAACAGTCACCCGAAATGAAATTGCGGAAAAAATCAAGATTGCCCGTGGTTTCGGTGACCTTTCCGAGAACAGTGAATATGATGAGGCGAAGAACGAACAGGCTAAGATCGAAGCCCGTATTTTAGAGCTTGAAACAATGCTCAAAAACGCCAAGGTTATCGACGAAATGGATGCTGCGGATGGCAAAATCGCAATCGGTTGCACCGTTAAAATTCACGACCTTGAATTTGACGAGGACCTTATTTACACTATCGTAGGTTCGGCAGAATCCGACCCCAACGAGTTTAAGATTTCCGATGAATCTCCTGTCGGTGCTGCACTTATCGGCCACGTTGAAGGCGATGTAGTTACCGTCACCACCGAAGCAGGTCACATTCAATTTGAAGTCATCTCGGTATCAAGATAATCTGCGAGGTTTTGGCATGGAAAAGAATAATAATGCTCCCGTAAAAGAGCAGGACTTAAATGAGATTTTAAAGGTAAGACGCGAAAAGCTCAGCAACCTTCAAGCTGCTGACAAGGATCCCTTTAAAATCACGAAATATGATGTAACCAACCACAGTGTCGATATTAAGGAAAATTTCGACGAGATGGAAGGCAAAACTGTAAGTATTGCCGGCCGTATGATGTCAAAGCGCATTATGGGTAAGGCGTCCTTCTGCAACGTGCAGGATTTAAAGGGTTCCATTCAGTCATACGTTGCAAGAGATAATATCGGTGAAGACGCCTATGCTGATTTTAAGAAGATGGATATCGGTGATATCGTAGGTATAGTCGGTGAGGTGTTTAAGACCAAGACCGGCGAAACCAGTATTCACGCAACAAGCGTAACTCTTCTTTCCAAGAGCTTGCAGGTATTGCCCGAAAAATTCCACGGCCTTACCAATACCGATATGCGTTACCGCCAGAGATATGTTGACCTTATTATGAATCAGGACGTAAAGGACACTTTTGTAAAACGTTCTCACATCATTCGTGCTATCAGAAACTATCTTGACGAAAGAGGTTTCTTAGAGGTTGAAACTCCGATGCTCGTTTCCAACGCAGGTGGCGCAGCTGCCCGTCCTTTTGAGACGCATTTCAACGCTTTGGATGAAGATGTTAAGCTCCGCATTTCTTTGGAACTTTATTTGAAACGCCTTATCGTCGGCGGTTTGGAAAGAGTCTATGAAATCGGCCGTGTATTCCGTAACGAAGGTATTGATACCCGCCACAATCCCGAGTTCACGTTGATGGAACTCTATCAGGCATACACCGATTACCACGGTATGATGGATCTTACCGAAAACCTTTTCAGATATCTTGCCAACGAGGTTTGCAAGAGTGAGGTTATCCCCTATGGCGAGCATATGATCGACTTTTCAAAGCCTTTTGAGAGATTGACTATGATCGACGCTGTAAAGAAGTATGCAGGTGTTGATTTCTCGGAAGTCAAGACCGATGAGGAGGCAAAGGCACTTGCCGATAAGCACGATGTTCATTACGAAGACCGTCATAAGAAGGGCGATATTTTGAATCTCTTCTTTGAAGAGTTTGTTGAACACAATCTTATCCAGCCGACCTTTGTTATGGACCATCCGGTTGAGATTTCTCCCTTGACAAAGCGCAAGCCCGAAAATCCCGATTATGTTGAACGTTTTGAGTTGTTCTGCAACGGTTGGGAGATGTGCAACGCTTACTCCGAGCTTAACGACCCCATTGACCAAAGACTTCGTTTCGAGGAGCAAGAAAAAATGTTTGCCGCAGGCGACGAAGAAGCCAACCATACCGACGAGGACTTCCTCAACGCATTGGAACACGGTATGCCCCCGACAGGCGGTATCGGCTACGGTATCGACCGTCTGGTAATGTTGCTTACCAACTCCCCCGCCATCCGCGACGTTTTATTGTTCCCCACGATGAAACAAATCAATGAATAATAAAAAACGGACTATGGAAATCCCATAGTCCGTTTTTGCTATTTCTTGACTATTAACAAACATAGTAGTAAAATAAATTAAAGTAAAGTTTATCTATTTTGGGTTTATAACTTGACAAACCGGACTGTGAGGTAAAATATGCAAAAAGAAAATCTATCTTCCCTTGTGGCGAAAGCACAAATGGGAGATAATCAGGCATTAAATGATCTCTTTGCTGAAACTTATAACGATGTTTATTATTTTGCCTTAAAAACGGTTAAAGACGAAACCTTAGCAGCGGATGTTACACAGGATACCTTTGTTACTGTTTTTCAAAACATAGACACATTGAACGACCCTGTCGCTTATCCTGCTTGGTCAAGGCAAATTACATACAGACATTGTCTTCAATATCTGAAAAAACAAAATCGAGAAATCACAGTAGATGAGAATGAAGATGGAACTACCATCTTTGATACCCTTGAAGAAGATAAAACCGAGTTTATCCCTGAGGAAAACCTCAATAAAGACGATTTTAAGAAGACGATTCTTGATATGGTTGATAGCCTTCCCGCAGAACAGCGAACTGCCGTTATTCTGTATTACTTTGATGAACTTTCTATCAAAGAAATCGCCGAGATTCAAGGTGTTACAGAGGGAACGGTCAAGAGCCGACTGAACTATGCGAGAAAAGCAATCAAAGCATCTGTTGAATCTTACGAGAAGAAACACAATGTCAAGCTTCGCTGTGCCGGTGTTCTTCCGCTTTTGTTGTGGTTGTTCAAATCGGATTTTGGTGCAAAGGCTATGCCTGCTGCTACGGTGCAGACTGTGGCAACGGGTGTTGCCACAGCAACAGGAACGACCTTGTCTGTGTCATCGTTGATAAAAGGCGGAACAAAAATCGTCTGGTCTTTATGGCAAAAGATAGTCGCAGGACTTGTAGCAACGGCGGTTGCTATTGGTGGCACGGTTGCGGTTGTGAACATCGTCAACAAACCTGATGCAACTACAAACGAGGGCGGTCAAATATCAGCAGGTCAACTGGTACAGGTATGGGAAGGTCAAGGCGGAATCAATATTGGACTAAACCTATCAGATGAAAACAAATTTACATTAGTTATCTCTCAAATGGATGAGGATAGTATTGAGGGTAGATTGGTTGTAAATGCTGTTGATGGGACAAATTATTCACGACATTTTACAGGAACAGGGAGACCTGCGGAAATGTTGCATACGGGTTCTACATTCTATGATGTGACACTGGATGAGGAAATTGCGGAATGGTCTGAGGATTATCCTGGCCATAAAGAATTCACATTGCGATATCAACCAGAAGAAGACCAATTCTATTTCGATACAGGTCCGTTTGAAGCGGTTTTAAAAAAGAAATAAATTTTTTCAAAAAAATAAAACCGATTGCCTTTCTCGTTTCTCCTATAAGTGTAAGGAGGAAGAAAGATATGAGAGAACACAACAATTTATACTATGTTTTTTTATGGGATTCTGAAAAAAACACTCTCTCATTCAAAAAGGCAAAACAAATGTGGGAAACCATAAAAAATCTATTGGCTCAAAAAAATAATTAAAATAAAAAATTTAAATTGGAGGAAAAATAATGGGTTTATTCGGTAAAAAAGTTTGTGTTAAGTGCGGTAAGGAATGTGGTATGTTCGGTTCTACATCCACCAAAGATGAAAAGGTATTGTGTTCTGATTGTGCCAAATTGGCAGGTAAAGAATTTAGTAGTTATGACCACACATATGAGCAGTACCTTGCTTTGGTAGAGCGATACAACGAAAACGAAAAGAAATTACAGAAATTTCATATCGACAAGGTTTATTACAACAGAATTTTTGTTGATACAGCAAATAATTGGATTGCTGTTACAAAATACTCTGTATATAAGAAAGAAAATATGTATAAAGAGCATCCTCATATCTATGATGCAAAAGATTTGATGCTTTTCAATCAAGGAGTAAGCATTAAGAAGCAGGAATCTGGGGTTTTCAAAACAACTGTTTATATTGATTTTTCGACAATTATGGTGTTTGAAGATGAATTTGTTCCTTGCCCACTTAACGAAGTTGTAGAATCAGGTCGTAAAGTCGAGGTTAAGGGTGTATTCAAGCAAAAAGCAGAGGGTCTTTACACACAGGCAGATTTAGAAATTTTAAATTATGCAACAGAAATTTTAAATGAAAAAGGTTTAGAAAGACCTGCTCAAATGGAAAAAGGCGATAAGGTGGAAAGCCTTGATAAGTATGCTGCTTGGTTTAAAATGCTCTTTGATTTGGAAAAAAGAAAAACTCTTAACAAAAAATACATCAACACCATTCTTGAAAACCTTGTAGAAAACATGGGTACTTTTGAAAAGGTTAAGATGCCAGAAGAAATCAGAAAAAGATTTGGTGCATAATTTGATGTTGAGGTGACGATTGTGGAAAATAAAGAAGTTATAACAGTTGAGGAAGCTGAAAACAACGACAATGCAACCTCGCCTGAAATTGTTAAACCTACATTCATAGATAAAGCAAAAATCGTTATTGAGAACATTCTGGACAAAATTTATAAGATTCGTTGTGTATGCTGCTTCACATCACTTCTTGCAGTTGTTGGATTGGTATTCCTTTTTGGTGAACAGATGCAAGTGCCTGATTTTGTTGGGTACATACTGGCGATCCTTTGGTTGAGTGGGGTGCTATCTGGCATCATTGCTTGTCCTCTCAAAATGATTGGTAATGTTGTAGGCTTGGTAGTTGGCGGTGTTGTAATTGGTTTGCCGTTCCTTGGAGTTGGTGCGATAGTTGGACTTGTTATTGCATTGTTCATCTGCTTTGGAATGGTGCTGTTTTTCCCCTCGATTGTAACTATCAGATATTATTTTAATGAATTGAAATATAAAAGATAAAATTATCAGGAGAAGATGAAATGAAAAGAATTATAGCGATTTTATTAGCAAGCATAATGCTTTTAAGTTTGTGTGCTTGTGGCAATAACACTCCTGCCGATTCTACCGGTTCAACTGCCGGTGAATCTGCTGGTGCAACTACTCAGAAAGATGAAACACCAAAATTTCTAAACGACGATGGTACTATTCATATTCCCAAATTTGCAGGCCAAAAAACAAAACTTGAATCTGCTACATCACTCGAAAATGAATATATGAAAGCAGAAATTGTTTCTTTGAACTGTTCAGACAATACTGTGGAATTTACGGTTAAAGTGGACAACAAAACCAATGAAAAATTCACTTTCTATTTTGGTTTTGAATATATCAATGGGTTGAGAGTGGAATATCGCGATAGATATGAGACAATAGATGGAGTAAAGAAGTATAACACAGTAGAACAGTTCAATAATGTTGAAGGTGGCAAATCACGAGAAATCACATTTGTTTATCGTGTTGAAAATTTGGCAAAAAGTGGAATTTATAAAATTTATAGTGGTGAATTGGGTATTTCTGCTTATCAAACATTTTATGATGAATCTGGAAACCGAACTACCGTTTTTGATTGTGGAGATATGATTTCGTTTAAAACGGACGAAGAAGGCGAACAGGTAAACTACACCGATGGTAAAACGGTTTATGATAAAGATGGCCTTAAAATCGTTTTCCAAAATTGCGGATGGAAGTCCGATTACGAAGTTTCTCACATCAGAGTATATGTTGAGAATAATTCCACTGTATCGTATCGTGTGGAAATGTCTGCAAAATTTGGTTATGACGGATATAATGACACTACTGTAACTACAGTCTCTCCGAACCATAGCGGTTATTATACTGAGTGGATTAGTGCGGATTATCCGCTTGAAGAAAGCAGACGATTTTTGAAAATCAGCACCGGTCTAAGCGCACATTCAGATTTGTCGTGGAATGGTAATGATGACCCGATTACATTTATTTTCAAAGATGGAGATTGGCAGCAAATCGATGAATAATGATTTCATATATTCAGGAGATTAAACTATAGTACGAAAACAAGCGATTAAGCGACTAATATGGCAAGCAATTTTATTTGCTGTGAGTTTTCTTGTTTTTAAATCAATATGGGCTCCTATCATTGTATTGTACTTAGTAAGAGCGTTTTTATTTGCTGCTGTGGTTGAAAGTCAGGAAACCCCCTTCGACAAGGATCAAAAACCAGTAACTATGTCGTTAAAGGCAGCTACCACAGGTCACATCACCGTTAAGAGTGATGACGGCGAAGTGATTTTGGATTCTGACGTCGTTTGCACCAGAAACGAGGAAAAGGCAAACGAGTTTAATCTCAAAACCAATGTTGACCTTGGCTGGTGGAACTACGATGTTCGCGTGGTGTTTAATGAAGAAGACGGTTCGTTCAGATTCGATAATGTTTATGAAGGAACTGTTTATCAACAGAACTAATAAGACGTTATTTAAATAATTATTTCGTCTTCCCACGATGAAACAAATTAACGAATAAATAAAACGGACTATGGAAATCCATAGTCCGTTTTTTATTTGAAAACTAACCCTAATTTTAATACAAATGCACCCCCTTTTATAGTTAGGGGGTGCAAAGTCATTTTAGGGGGTGCATCCTGCTAAAGCAAGGATAATTCACCTCGTTAGAAAGAAAACATATAGTGCAAGTGGAAGAATACAAAACAGCCAATCAAATACCGTAGCAAATCTTCGACTTTTTCCATTAAAACCCTTGAACATCTTGAAGAACACAAAAGCTTGCCCAACATCTTCGATGTTTGTATAGATTAAAGATTTAATAAACACAGGAATGGAAGCCATTCCCAATAAGATACCAATAATCATAATAGGTATTCTCAAAAATGAGATCCACGAAAAAGGAAACGCAATCAGAAATGCAATCAGGCAAAATAAATAAATCAAGTTGAGGTAATACAGCGCTCCAAGATCATTATGTTTGTGGAGTTGTGTGTACAGCCAAAAATTTGAGGCTCCTTTTGTGTTTTTGCGTATATAGCTTTTACTCATTTTTGATGTTCTACAATACGCGTAAATCCCACTTCTAAAATGCACATATGTAAATAATCCCAATAAGAGTAAGATTAAGTTTGATAGAGGAAATGGCATACGATCACCGCCTTTTCTTCATTATACCACAAAAAGAAAATAACCGCAACCTTGTATCAAGATTGCGGTTATTCTTTGGTGGAGATGAGGAGGATCGAACTCCCGACCTTACGGATGCGAACCGTACGCTCTCCCAGCTGAGCTACACCCCCAAATAAAGACGCTACGCGTCTTTATTGCCTTTTATTTTTTTGACCTTTATTCCCGACCAGAAAATGATAATCAACTGAGCAGGAGCACCTATTGCAAACAATAGCCAGGGGTTAAGCCCCACTATAAAATACAACGTCAGGCACACAGACGCCAACGTCGACCACATTAAAAGTGAAATTATCAGGAAGTTACGCTTCTGATTAAACCAAATCGAATTGAACACCAGCCACACGATCATAGAAGCCGGAACCGCATAAATGAAAACTAACCATATTCTATCGAAATTACCTAAAATCAAACTAGCGTTGGAAAAAATAGCGGTAGCAACAAACCACACTAATAAAATGCTTATTCCCGTTATCATAGCGCGATTGCGAACCTTTCTTGAACTGGTTCTTTTCACAAGATTCTCCTCGTCAGCATGGTCAAGCGTAAGAAGATAATCAACCTTTACAGAGAAAAGATCGGCTACGCTTTTTAAAACCGCAACGTCGGGGATGGACTCGCCTCTTTCCCACTTGGAAATAGCCTTATCGGAATAATTTAGTTTTTCGGCAAGTTCTGCTTGCGTCAAATTGTTTTGTTTTCGAAGTTCAACAATATTTTTTGCAATTATGCCTTTTAATTCTTCCATTTATGCCACCTCTTTTCCTTCTTGAATATTTTACCACACAAATTCTAACATTTCAATAGTATTTTTAGCAACTCTACCGTCAGTTTACCCGCCAATTTTCGACTCTACTGCGCAATTCCCCAGCTCTCTATCCCCATTTTCAAAGAGTTCAGTGACTAATTCATGTAATCTTTGTATCATAATAAATGTAATGAATTGCTCGAAAATTTGGAGGTTCAACCAAAATGAAAGATTTTGTACTTCTCACCGACTCTGCATGTGACATTGACGCAGACACACTAAAACAAAACAACGTGGACGCTATCAGCCTTTCGTTATTGTTTGATGGCGAAACAAAGGAAATTTTAAACACGGAAATTACTGCCGACGAGTTTTATAAAAGAATGCGTGCAGGTGATACTGCAAAAACTTCGGCAGTTAATGTTGACGGATTCAAAAACTTTTTCGAAGGCTACTTAAAAGAAGGCAATGATATTGTGTATTTTGCTTTTTCGTCCGGGCTCAGTACAACCTGCAACTCTGCAAAAATTGCGGCTAATGAGCTTTTGGAAGAATACACCGAACGCAATATATATATTGTAGACACCCTTGCTGCTTCGGCAGGTCAGGGCTTACTCGTAATACTTGCCGCAAAGATGGCAAATGACGGTAAGTCTGCAAAAGAAATTGTTGAATATATTGAAAGTATCAAGGATAATCTGTGCCATTGGTTCACCGTTGATGACCTTGTCTACTTAAAGCGTGGCGGACGTGTCAGCCCCACTGTTGCTTTTGTCGGCGGCCTTCTTAACATAAAGCCTGTGCTTCATGTTGACAATGAAGGTCATCTTGTAAGCGTATCAAAGGTTCGTGGCAGAAAGAGCGCTATCAAAGACCTTGCCGACCGTTTCGGTGAGCTTTCAACCGACCTTAAATCCAAGTATGTTTACATTTCACACGGTGACTGCCGCGCAGATGCCGAGGAGTTGAAATCGATCATCGAAAATACCTACGGTGCTACCGTGTCCTACATCACCGACGTAGGTCCTGTTATCGGAGCACATTCCGGACCCGGTACTTTGGCACTTTTCTTTATAGGTAAAGAGCGCTGATGGAACGAACTAAACTTTGCGACCGCAAGCTGCCCGACTACACCGGAGGCGAAGAAATATTTAACATGGTTTCCCACATTGTCGGCGGTGGTTTCGGTATTATCGCTTTGATACTTTGCGTAGTGTTCTCGGCAGTAAAAGGAAACGTATGGGGCGTCGTAGGAAGTTCAATTTATGGTGCTTCCCTGGTGGTTCTTTACTCAATGTCAAGCATCTATCACGGGCTCAAACACGAGCTTGCTAAAAAAGTTATGCAGGTACTCGACCATTGTACGATATATTTTCTTATTGCCGGCACGTATACACCGATATTGCTCTGTTCTATACGCAATTACGCACCTGTTACAGCCTGGGTATTGTTCAGTGTGGTTTGGGGGATCTCGGCACTGGCTGTCGTGTTTACGGCAATCGACCACAAAAAGTACGCGGTTTTTTCAATGATCTGTTACATTGGACTCGGTTGGTGCATAGTTTTTGCTGCCAAAACTACAATCGCCGCAATTCCCTTCGGAGGTCTTATGTTCCTGCTTGCAGGCGGTATTTCATACACGATCGGCGCAGTTCTGTACGGAATAGGCCGTACCCACCGCTATATGCACTCGGTGTTCCACCTATTCGTAGTTTTAGGCAGTATTTTGCAGTTCTTGTGTATTTTCTTTTACGTTATTTAAGAAAAAAGGCTTAACGGTATCGTTAAGCCTTTTATTTTTGTATACATTATGCCATTCTAAGCGTAGCTGTCATTCTGAGCGTAGCGAAGAATCTACAAAAACAACGCCCAAGGCAAAAGCCTTGGACGTTTTAAATTGCACTAAATTATTTAGATGCCTCTTCGATAGCAACTGCACATGCAACAGTCATACCAACCATCGGGTTATTACCTGCACCGATAAGACCCATCATCTCAACGTGAGCAGGAACAGAAGAAGAACCTGCAAACTGAGCATCACCGTGCATACGGCCCATTGTATCGGTCATGCCGTAAGAAGCAGGGCCTGCCGCCATATTATCGGGATGGAGAGTTCTACCTGTACCACCGCCGGAAGCAACGGAGAAGTAGTTAACATCGTTCTCATAGCACCACTTCTTGTAGGTACCTGCAACGGGATGCTGGAATCTGGTCGGGTTGGTGGAGTTACCGGTGATGGAAACGCCAACCTTTTCAAGTTTCATAATAGCAACACCCTCGGGAACGTTGTCAGAGCCGTAGCACTTAACGTCTGCACGAGGACCGTTAGAGAATGCCTTTTCGCTGATAACCTTAACCTCTTCGGCATAAGGATCAAACTCGGTCTCTACATAGGTAAAGCCGTTGATTCTCGAAATGATGTAAGCAGCATCTTTGCCAAGACCGTTCAAGATAACGCGCAAGGGCTTTACACGAACCTTGTTAGCGTTAAGAGCGATTTTGATAGCGCCTTCAGCTGCTGCAAAAGACTCGTGACCTGCGAGGAAGCAGAAGCACTCGGTCTCTTCAGAAAGAAGCATTTTGCCCAAGTTGCCGTGGCCAAGACCAACCTTGCGGTTTTCAGCAACAGAACCAGGGATGCAGAATGACTGCAAGCCAATACCGATAGCGGCAGCTGCATCAGCAGCCTTTGTGCAGCCCTTCTTGATTGCGATAGCGCAACCTACGGTGTATGCCCAAACTGCGTTTTCAAAGCAGATAGGCTGGGTCTCTCTGATGATCTTATCACAGTCGATACCCTTTGCCAAAGTGATTTCTTTACATTCTTCGACAGACTTAATGCCGTACTCTTGGAGCACGCCGTTAATCTTGTCTATTCTTCTTTCATAACCTTCAAATAAACTCATTGTGGCGTACCTCCTTATTCTTTTCTCGGGTCGATATATTTTGCAGCATCTGCAAATCTACCGTATGTA
>JAZRMK010000054.1:0-8545 GCA_045647525.1 Acutalibacteraceae bacterium | reverse complement strand
CTTGGCCTCCGACTTGCCAATATGTACAGACAGGGCTGGGACGAGAGAAACGGCGGTAACATCAGTTACTTGCTCAAGGAAGAAGAGGTTGCGGAATACCTCGACCTGAACAACGTCATCAGAACCATTCCCACCGGCTTTGACGCAACCAAGCTTGCAGGTAAGATCTTTATCGTTACCGGAACCGGAAAGTACTTCAAGAATGTACAAAAGGATCCCGAAACCAACCTCGGTATCATCCGTATCGCAAAGGACGGCACAACCGCTGAGCTTTTGTGGGGTTACAAGGACGGCAGCAAGTTCACATCGGAACTTCCTGCTCACCTTATGAGCCATATCGCACGTCTTAAAAAAGACCCCCAGAACCGTATCGTTATGCACACACATCCTACCTACACTCTTGCTATGACCCACATTCATGAGCTTGACGACAAGAAGTTCACCCACACTATCTGGGAAATGTGTACCGAGTGTATCGTTGTTTTCCCTGACGGTATCGGCGTTCTTCCTTGGATGGTTTGCGGCAACAACGAAATCGGTGTTGCAACTGCTAAAAAGATGGAGGATTACAGACTTGTTGTTTGGGGACTCCACGGTATTTACGGAGCAGGCAGAGATATGGATGAGACCTTCGGTCTTATCGAGACTGTTGAAAAGGCTGCACAGCTTTATATGTTGACTGCTCATATGCCTCACGTAAATACAATTCTTGACACAGAACTTCGTGATGTTATCGAAGCATTCGGCCTTCCTTACAGAAAGGATTTCCTTAATCTGTAATTAAAATTCAAAAACAAAAAGCACCCGAGTGATCGGGTGCTTTTTTTAATTTATAGTTATTTCTTAAAAAGTTTCGAGAAAACCCCTTTTTTCTCATAGGGTTCTGTATCCATAGAAATGAAGGTGTATCCGGCTTTTTCAACAGCAGATTTAACATCGTCTTCCGAAGGTGCGGCGTTTGAAATGATGATACTTTCTTTTGCCTTGTATGAAGATACAATGCTTTGGGCATCAAGCATTTCTTCAAAACCCTCGGTCATATGCTTTTCGCACATAGGACACATCATGCCGTCAATTTTTACACAAGTTTTAAACATAATATTCTCCTTTATAAACTAGCAATCCTTATTTGAAAATACTGCCGAGCGTTTGCTCGGCAGTATACTGTTGCTGTTATAAAATACTGAATGCAACAACCAAACCTGCAAAAACAATGGAAACCATTGAGAGCAGTTTGATGAGGATGTTGATAGCAGGGCCGGAAGTGTCTTTGAAGGGATCGCCGACGGTGTCACCAACAACTGCTGCCTTGTGGTTGTCAGAACCCTTGCCGCCATGAACACCGCTTTCGATGTATTTCTTGGCGTTGTCCCAAGCACCGCCCGAATTAGACATGAATATGGCGAGGAGGAATCCGGAAACGGTGGCGCCTGCCAACATACCGACAACACCTGAACAACCTAAAACGAGTCCTACAATGACGGGAACTACGATAGCAACAATAGTAGGCAATACCATTTCTTTAAGACTGGACTTTGTGCAAAGGTCAACACACTTTGCATAGTCAGGATCTGCCTTTCCGTCCATAAGTCCCACGATTTCTTTAAACTGACGGCGAACTTCCTTTACAACGCTCTGTGCGGCTCTACCAACAGCTTCCATCGTAAGTGCGGCGAAAACGAAAGGCAAACAAGCGCCCACGAACAAGCCGATAAGAACAGAGGGATTCATAAGGCTTAAATTTGCAATTTTTTCAACGCCGCCATCAATGCTCTTGACTTTATCGACATACGATGCCATAAGTGCCAAAGCGGTAAGCGCAGCAGAGCCGATAGCAAATCCCTTACCGGTTGCGGCGGTAGTGTTGCCCAAAGAATCCAAAGCATCAGTGCGTTCTCTTACCTTGGGTTCAAGGCCAGCCATTTCGGCAATACCACCTGCGTTATCGGCGACTGGTCCGTATGCGTCGGTCGCAAGGGTAATACCCAATGTAGAGAGCATACCAACTGCGGCCAATGCTATACCGTAAAGACCGGATGACGCACTGGTTGCACCGCCCGAAATAAAGTAGGCAACGAGCACGCAAACCGCGATAATAACAATAGGGAGCGCAGTAGAAAGCATACCAAGTGACAAACCGCTGATTATAACGGTTGCTGAACCCGTTTCGGAAGAACCCGAAAGCTTGCGTGTTGGTTTGTAGCTGTCAGATGTGTAATATTCAGTGGATTGACCGATGAGAACACCGGCAACAAGACCTGAAAGAATTGCAAAATAAAGTTTCCAATTATCAGCGCCCAAAACGTAGTAGACAATGGGGAATGAAGCAACGGCGATAACGATAGCCGAGAAATTAGTTCCGCGGCTTAAAGCACCGAGCAACTGCTTTTGGCTGGCGCCCTCTTTCGTGCTGACTAAGAACGTGCCTACGATAGAACAAACAATGCCTAATGCAGCAAGAATCATCGGCAATGCCAAGGCAGAAACGGTTCCAAATGCGGCAACGCCCAAAGCAGCAGCCGAAATAACGGAGCCGACGTACGACTCGTAGAGGTCTGCGCCCATACCTGCAACGTCACCGACATTATCACCTACGTTATCAGCGATAACCGCAGGGTTTCTGGGGTCGTCCTCGGGAATGCCGGCTTCAACTTTACCAACAAGGTCGGCACCGTCGTCGGCAGCCTTGGTGAAGATGCCGCCGCCAACACGGGCAAACAGTGCCATAGAGGAAGCACCCATACCGAAGGTTAGCATAGCACCTGTGATGCCTGCGGGTTCAAGTTTAGCAATGTATTTTAAAATAAAGAACCAAATCGATATATCAAGAAGACCTAAGCCGACAACAGTGAATCCCATAACTGAGCCGGCAGAAAAAGCAACTCTTAAACCACGGTTAAGACCTTCGCGGCAGGCGTTAGCAGTTCGTGCATTTGAGAGTGTTGCAATCTTCATTCCGATAAAGCCGGAAAGTGCTGAGAAGAAACCTCCGGTCACAAAAGCAAACGGAACGTAGATTGACAGCAACTTTGCGTATGCCATAGCGCTCAAAATTGCAAACATCACCGCAAAAAACACGGTAACGATTATGTATTGACGTTTGAGGTAGGCGTTAGCACCTGCTCGAATAGACCTTGAGATTTTTTTCATCTCTTCGGTTCCTTCGGAGAATTTCAGAACCTTTCTTGCGGTAAAAATCGCAAAAAGAAGGGCCAAAACGGAACCAATAAAGGTCAACAACACTAAGTATTTTTCCATTAAAAACATATCCTTCCGTAGTTTCACCTATATCGTAAATATACTAATATAGTGTAGATAATTATACACCTCAAAAAAAACTATGTCAATAATAGCACCTGAATTTTTCCCTAAAAACGCAAGACTTAACGTAGCCGTGCGTTGAAGCGGCTTTAAATGTACCTTGAAAACACAAAAGCCGTGTGTTATAATTTTATAAGTATTCAGATAAAAGAATATTAAAACTGTTTAAGGGAAGTAACTTATGTCCAACAATGACAAAAACGGTTTGGTTGAAGAGCAGAGGAGAAGACAGGCTGAACTTTTAGAACTCAAAAAGAAGAAGCAGGAATTCGAAAACAATATAGATGAATTTCAACCGCAAGGACCGCAGGAAAAGACAGAGCTTAAAGGTGCCGCAAAATTCAAGAATTTTATGCACTATGCAAAAGGCGCAATAGTGTTTACACTTATCGTCTGTGTAATTCTCGGCATCGGCATTGTTCAGTGTGCGGGTAGAACGCAATATGACTGCACGGTTGTGCTTTATATGAAACAGAGGTTGAGCACCGAAATAATTGAAAACGTTGCAACAGTCTTGGAACAGTACTGTCCCGACACAAACGGTGATGGCGAGGTTAACGTGCTTGTTATGGATTGTGCTATCCCTGATGATGCTCGTATGTCCGAATGGGGACAGAGTAAGGCTACAAGGCTTAGCTCCGAATTCGCAAATGAGGAGTCGATTATTTATATAGTTGACAAAGCCGCTTTTGATGAGTTGAGCGCTCTTGACGACGGAAACTTTATTAGTAGTTCTTTAAAATTGCCCTTGTTTGATGGCAAGGCATTTCAGTTGAATGGCACGATTTTTGATAGTGCTTTCGATGTTGTTGAAGAGAGCGCAAATGAAAAGAACGAATATAATTACAGTGAAAATTTTGAATACTATATAGTAAGAAGAAGTGTAAGCGGAACGCTGATAGAGAAAAAGAAAAATGTTAAAAAATACTCTGAGCAGGCAGATGAAATTATAAAAAGTATTGTAGCCGATCCGATGCTTGAAGGCGGTAAAGAGCCTGAACTTCTAAAAACCGTTATTAAAAAATAATCAGTAAAATCAATGGTCAAACCGACCTCGACGGTCGGTTTGACGTATCTTTGTTATATGCTTTCCGCCCGTAGCGAAGTAGGTTTAGCAGCAGATTCCGACTGTGAAGTGCAGGGTGGGCTAAGCCCTTAGTTACGACAACAATTTAATATTTCCGCCCGTAGCGAAGCAGGTTTAGCAGCAGATTCCGACTGTGAAGTGCAGGGTGGGCTAAGCCCTTAGTTACGACAACAATTTAATATTTCCGCCCGTAGCGAAGCTGGATATCGCAGCAGATTCCGATTCTGAAGGACAGGGGTTCGAATCCCTTCGGGCGGGCCAATAAACGACATCTTTTTTACAAAAGGTGTCGTTTTTATTATTTCCCACTTGACAAATAGTATTGCACAATGTATTATTGTATTAGTTGAGTAATACAGTGTCGGGAGGGGAATATGCAGTTCGAGTTTGATAACAACACGCCGATATATATTCAGCTTGTTGAACAGATTAAGATTCACATAATATCGGGAAGGATATCTCCCGGTGAACGATTGCCGTCGGTAAGGGAGTTGGCGTTGATAACCAAGGTCAATCCTAACACGATGCAGAAGGCTTTATTGGAATTAGAGCAGCAAGGGTTCATATTCACCGAAAGAACAAACGGAAAGTTTGTAACATCAGACGTGCAACTTATAAATAAATACAAAAAAGAATATGCCGATGAATTGTCCAAAAAATATATTTATAGTATGAGAAACATTGGTTTTGAACCTTGTGAAGCGGTCAAATATCTTGAAAAATTGGGAGGAAATGAGTAATGAATTTGTTAAAGTGTACTGATCTATGCAAAAGCTTTGGCAATAAAAAGATTTTGGAAGATGTTAATATAACCGTGCCGAGAGGAAAAATCGTTGGTCTGCTTGGCAAAAACGGAACCGGCAAAACAACACTCATAAAACTCATCAACGATCTATTAACACCCACTTCGGGTGAAATTTTGATTGACGGCAAAAAAGTCGGGGTTGAGAGCAAAAAGGTAATAGCCTATCTTCCCGAAAGAACCTACCTTGACAGATCTATGACGGTGGAAAAGGTAATAGAGTTTTTCCAAAAATTTTACGAAGATTTTGACGCCAAAAAGGCTAAAAGATTGTTGGGAGATTTAGGTCTTGACGTAACTCAAAAGTTAGCAAAAATGAGTAAGGGTATGCAGGAAAAGGTGCAACTGGTGCTTGTTATGAGCCGAAACGCCGACCTTTATATTCTTGATGAACCCTTGGGTGGTGTTGACCCTGCTACAAGAGACTACATTCTTGATACTATTCTCAATAATTTCGGTGAAAACGCCAGCGTTATTATCTCGACCCATCTTATAAGTGATATTGAACGAATTCTTGACGAGGTCATATTTATTGACAACGGAAAAATTATACTTCAATCGGACGCCGACGAATTAAGAGTAAAGGAAAACAGTTCGATCGATGAGATTTTCAGGAGGATGTTCAAATGCTGAAAAAATTATTAGCATACGATATGCGCTACATTTTTAAGTTTATCAGTATATTTTACGCACTGGCTTTGTTCTTTGGAGTGTTGACGAGAATATTTTTAAACGTTGAAAATTCGCTCGTTACCAAAATAATCGGTGAAATTTGCAACGGTGCGTCAATATCTATGATGGTTAGTATTTTAATAAACAGCACTATGAGGTTATGGGTGAGGTTTAAAGAAAATTTATACGGAGATGAGTCGTACCTTACACATACTTTGCCAGTCAACAAAAAGGAACTGTATCTATCAAAAGCAATTACCGCGAGCGTGGTATTGCCTGTAAGTATGTTGGTTATCGTTTCAAACCTCTTTATCATGTACTACCAAAAAGGAATGATAGAGAATATTAAAACGATGCTTGCACCTGTTTTAGGCGCATTAAATTTAAACATTTACGTCGTTTTTGCAATACTGCTTGTTATTTTGTTTTTGGAATTTGCAAATGTTGTGCAGTGCGGATATACAGGAATTATACTCGGACACAGAATCAACAACAATAAAGTAGGTTTTTCCGTTTTGTTTGCATTTGTAATTTATATTGCAAGTCAGGGCATTGTATTGTTGTCGGTCTTTATGGTAGCATTGTTCAACTCCGACTTTATGAACCTGTTTATGACCGCTGAAATCGTAGAATTCGGTGCTGTTAAGGCTGCTGCATATATTTCGGTTGCGGTTTATGCTTTACTTCTTTTTGTGCTTTGCTTTGTTAACGTAAAGCTCTTCAAAAAGGGAGTAAATGTTGATTAAATAAAAAAAGGATACGTTCCTTGAGGAACGTATCCTTTTTTGTTTAACAGTCAGAACTTTCAAGATATCTCACGGCTTCCATAGCGTCTTTTGCATAGAAGTCGGCATCAATAGTTTCGGCATATTCTTTTGTTAAAACAGCGCCCCCAACAATTGTTTTGCACCACGGAGCCTTTTCTTTTAAAAGCTTGATGGTTTCAGCCATAGCAGGAACTGTGGTGGTCATCAAAGCGCTGAGTCCAACAAATCCTGCCTTTGTTTCGACCGCTTTCGCAACGATTTCATCAGCGTCAATGTCTTTTCCAAGGTCAATAACGTTAAATCCGTAGTTTTCCATTATAAGCTTAACGATATTTTTGCCTATGTCGTGAATATCACCCTTGACTGTGGCGATAACAACGGTCGCCTTGTTGTGTGAGGCATCGGACGGCATGGCTGCTTTTATTTCCTCAAACGCAGATTTTGCAGCTTCGGCGCTCATCAACAGTCCCGGAAGATAGACCGTTTTATTTTCAAATCCTATACCGACTTGGTCGAGTGCAGGAATGATTTCATCTGCGACAATATTCAACGGACTTTGCGTTTTAAGAAGTTCGCGTGTAACGGTTTTGGAAAGGTCCTTTAAACCTTTTATAATAGCGGTCTGCAATTCGGTCTTGCCCGAAACCTCGGCAGACTGCTGAGGCTTTGAAATGACGGTCTGTGCGGTCGGTAAATTTTCGGCAAACTCAATGTAGTTTCGGCAATTATCATCAAGACCCTTTAAAGCACAAAATGCGTAGTATGCCTTCATCATTTCGTCGGAATAGGGGTTCATAATTGCAGCCGACAGCCCGTTTGAAAGGCACATCGTAAAGAAGGTCGCCGTAATGGTGTCTCTTAGCGGCAGACCAAACGACACGTTGGAAACGCCTAACGAGGTCTTACAGCCAAGAATTTCGCTTATCATTTTGACTGCCTTCAAGGTTTCGTTTGCGGCCTTCGTATCTGCACTTATTGCCATTGCCAACGGGTCAAAAATAATATCTTTTTTGTTGATGCCGTATTCGTTGGCCTTTTGCAGTATCCTTTCGGCAATTTTAAAGCGGTCTTCACCCTTTTCGGGGATTCCGTTTTCGTCCAGTGTCAGAGCAACAATAAGTCCGCCGTACTTTTTGGCCAACGGGAAAACTGCTTCCATGCTCTCTGATTTGCCGTTGACCGAATTTATCATCGGTTTGCCGTTGTAACGGCGAAGACCTATCTCCATAGCCTTAATGTCAGATGTGTCGATCTGCAACGGCAGGTCGGTCACAGTCTGCAATTCGCACACGGCGGTCTTCATCATCTCGGGTTCATCGATTTCAGGCAGACCCACGTTTACATCGAGAATATCACAACCACGGTCAGCCTGCGACAGACCCTCTTGTAAGATGTAGTCAATATCGTGTGCCCTCAAAGCCTCTTTAAATCTCTTTTTACCGGTCGGGTTTATACGTTCGCCGATAAGAACCGGTTTAGCATCAAACTCTACCGCGTGGGTGTAGGATGAAACAAGAGTGTTGTTTTTAACTGTTTGGGGTGCAAATCTGATGTTTTGTGCCTTTTGCGTTAAAGCCTTGATGTGCTCGGGCGTAGTACCGCAACAACCGCCTGCTATCGAAACGCCGGACTCTAACATTTTGCAAACATCGTGTGCAAACTCTTCGGGGGTGCAATCAAAAACAGTATTTCCGTCTACAACTTTTGGCAGACCTGCGTTGGGTTTTAAGATGACGGGAGTAGAAGAGTATTTGAGATATTCGTTTATAACGGGGAAGAGTGCCTTGGGGCCTAACGAGCAGTTTACACCGATGGCGTCGGCACCCATACCTTCAAGCATTGCCACCATAGCGGCAGGTGTGGCGCCGGTCATAAGCTTGCCGTCCTCACCGTAGG
>JAZRMK010000053.1:0-33856 GCA_045647525.1 Acutalibacteraceae bacterium | reverse complement strand
TCGCAACCGCCATAGTAACGCTTGCCGGGGTAACCCTCAGCATATTTATTTGTAAGATGTGAGCCCATAGCTTCCATTACCGCCTCGGATACAAAGTTTTCCGATGCAATAAGCTCAATATTACTCTGCTGACGTCTGAGTTCGAGCTCCATAGCCTCGCCGACAGCCTTATCAGCCGATTTGACGAAACCTACTGTGTCCAAAATATCTCCGTACATTCTAAAATCCTCCAAACTAAAATTTCACGTCTAACAGTATAACCTATTTTTCGCTTTAAATCAACAGAAAATAATTATAAATTTTAACAGAAACTGTTTGCTTTTTTCTGTTGATGTGATAGAATAAATGTGTATATGTAAATATACCTTATTAAGTATTATATCATTCTCAGATATGCAAAAGGAGAACGTAATGGGTTTTTTGCAAAAACTTTTCGGCAATTACAGCGAAAAGGAAATCAAAAGAATAATGCCGTTGCAGCAGGCGGTATTGGATTTAGAAGAAAAATATAAAAACTTCTCGGACGAAGAGTTAAAAGGAATGACCGAGAAATTTAAAGCACAGATAAACGAAGGTGTGCCGTTGGACAGCATCCTGCCCGATGCATTCGCCGTCTGCCGTGAAGCCGGATGGCGTGTACTTTCAATGAAGCACTTCCCCGTTCAGATTTTGGGCGGAATTATATTGCACCAGGGCCGTATCAGCGAATTGCGCACAGGTGAAGGTAAAACCTTGGTTGCAACCCTTCCTGCATACCTTAACGCGTTGACCGGCAAGGGTGTCCACATTGTCACCGTAAATGACTACCTCGCACGACGTGACAGTGAGTGGATGGGTAAACTTTACAATTTTTTAGGACTCACGGTAGGACTTGTTGTTCCCGGTATGAGCCCAGAAGATAAAAAAGCAGCCTACAATGCCGATATCACCTATTGCACCAACAACGAACTCGGCTTCGACTATCTTCGTGACAATATGGTCATCTATAAAGAGCAGAGGGTTCAGAGAGGCCACAACTTTGCCATTGTCGACGAGGTTGACTCCATTCTTATCGACGAAGCCAGAACCCCTCTTATTATTTCAGGTCGCGGTGACAAATCATCCGAGCTCTATGTTTTGGCAAACAAGTTTGCAAAGGGTCTTAAATGCGACCGCATCCGTGAGACCGACGACAAAAAGACCGACGAGGAGCAGAGCTTTTCAGGCGACTACGTTGTGGACGAAAAGGCCAAGACCTGCACACTTACTCCGATGGGTGTCGAAAAGGCAGAGGCATTCTTTAAAATCGAAAACCTTAACGACCCCGAGAATGCTACCATTTCGCACCATATCCGTCAGTCTATCCGTGCACACGGAATTATGAAAAAGGATGTTGACTACATCGTAAAAGACGGTGAAGTCCTTATAATCGACGAATTTACAGGCCGTATTATGTACGGACGCCGTTACAACGAAGGCTTGCATCAGGCAATCGAAGCCAAGGAAGGCGTCAAGGTTGCGCACGAGTCCAAGACACTGGCCACCATCACCTTCCAGAACTACTTCCGTTTGTACTCCAAACTTTCGGGTATGACCGGTACCGCCAAGACCGAGGAGCAGGAATTCAGAGCAATTTACGGGCTTGACGTTATAGAAATCCCCACCAACCGACCGGTCATTCGCGATGATATGACTGATGTTGTATATAAAAATGAACGTGCAAAATTCAGAGCAGTTGTCAACAATATTATCGAATGCCACCAAAAAGGTCAGCCCGTTCTTGTTGGCACGATTTCTATTGAAAAATCTGAACTTTTAAGTTCTATATTGAAAAAGCAGGGCATTAAACACAATGTTCTTAATGCTAAATATCACGATAAGGAAGCCGAAATAATTGCGCAGGCAGGTAAGTTCGGTGCTGTTACAATTGCCACCAATATGGCAGGCCGTGGTACCGACATTATGCTCGGCGGTAATGCCGAATATCTTGCAAAAGCCGAACTCCGCAAGTTAGGTTACAGTGAAGAACTTATCTCCGAGGCAACCGGCTTTGCCGACACTGACGATGCCGACATACTGAAAGCCCGCGCCGAATTCCGCGAGTTTTACGATAAATTCAAGGCAGAAATTGCCCCCGAGGCAGAAAAAGTGCGTAACGCCGGCGGCCTTTGTATCATCGGTACTGAGCGTCACGAGTCAAGACGAATCGACAACCAGTTGCGCGGCCGTGCAGGTCGTCAGGGTGACCCCGGTTCGAGCCGATTCTACATTTCTATGGAAGACGATCTGATGCGACTCTTCGGCGGTGAGAGAGTTTACAATATAATGGAAATGATGAAGATTGACGAGAACTTGCCCATTGAGGTCAAAATGCTCGCAAGCTCTATCGAAGGCGCTCAGCAAAGAATTGAGTCCCGCAACTTTGCCATTCGTAAAAACGTTCTCGATTATGACGATGTTATGAACCGTCAGCGTGAACTTATCTATACTCAACGAAACCGTGTTCTCGACGGCGAGGATATCAAGGAAACCGTTAAAAAGATGGTTTACGACACCGTAGACACCGCTATCGACACCTACATTGTGGGCGACACGGCGGACGACTGGAATATTGACGGACTCCGCACACACTTTTTAGGCTGGTTACTCAACAACGATGACCTTCGATTCACGGTTGATGACCTTAACAATCTTACACGTGAAGATATTGCCGAAATTGTCAAAGCCAAAGCCGAGGAAATCTATGCCGCAAAGGAAGCAGAGTTTGGCGAAGCTACAATGCGTGAGGTCGAGCGCGTAATGTTGCTGCGCAGTGTTGATACTCACTGGATGGAACACATCGACGCGATGGACGATCTGCGCCAGGGTATCGGACTTCGTGCATACGGCCAGCACGACCCTGTTGTTGCCTACCGCAACGAAGGATACGATATGTTTAACGCGATGACCGAGTCTATAAGAGAAGACACCACCAAAATGGTACTGAGTGTCAGAATCAGAAAAAAGGACGAGGAGATCAAGCGTGAAAAGGTTGCCGAAGAGGACAACAGCGCAAAAAACGCAACCGTAAGAGGTAAAGGTGTTGTCAGCAAAAATGCTCCTTGCCCCTGCGGAAGTGGATTAAAATATAAACGTTGTTGCGGAAAAGATGCCGATTAAGCAAAGGAGAGATAATTATGAAAAACGGTGAATTTTGGTACGATACAGACGGGAACATTATCCACGCTCACGGCGGTTGGATTTTAAAGGTTGGCGAGTACTATTACTGGTATGGCGAAAACCGTTCGGAAGATATTTATGTTTCCTGCTACCGCACAAAAGATTTCAAAACCTTTGAATTCAGAAACCACGTTTTAACATCTCGCAGCGTTTCAGAAAAATCCTATGTAATAAATTCCGATCCCAAACTTTTCACACCTTTGGAAACACTGGGTACATTTACACGCGGCGGTTTAAAACGCGTCATCAATGAAGAAAAACTTCTTATAAACATTGAAAGACCAAAAGTTGTTTACTGCGAAAAGACCGGTAAATACGTAATGTGGATGCACTATGAAAACGGTCTCAACTACAACGTTGCAGGCTGTGCCGTTGCTTCTTGCGACACTCCCGACGGTGACTTTGTCTACCACGGCAGCTTTAATCCGTTCGGTTATATGTCCCGCGACTGCACCGTGTTCGAAGAGGACGGCGAAATGTACTTTATCTCTACCGCGAGAGATAACAAAGACCTACACATATACCGTATGACCGAGGACTATATGAGTGTTGACAAATTGGTCAATATTCTTTACCAAAGTCAGTCAAGAGAGGCTCCTGCTTTCTTTAAAAAAGACGGTAAGACTTTCTTTATATCCTCCGGTTGCTCCGGATGGAGACCTAATCAGAGCACCTATTCTTCGAGTACCGAAGGTATGCTTGGCAGATGGTCTCTACTCTCGAATTTCGGCGATGAGCTGACATTCAGAAGCCAGTCATCATTTATCCTTCCCGTAGAAGAAAACGGAAAGATGGAATATTACTATTTCGGCGACCGTTGGGGTACAACAAGTGACGAATACTTCACCTCTACATACGTGGTTTTGAAGATTCAGTTTGATCAAGACGGCAACCCGTTTATCGAATATTCCGAAGAAGCACAGTTGCCTCAGATCTCTTAAATAAAGCGCCTTACATTCGGGCACTTTAAATACCGAGTTCGGCTCATTTGTCGGCCTCGTTGAAAGGAAAACATTTATGGAAAACAAAAAATTCTACATCACAACAGCGATAGCCTATGCTTCTAAAAAGCCACACATCGGCAACTCTTACGACATTGTTCTTGCCGATATGATCGCACGTCACAAACGCAAAAAAGGCTTTGATGTTCATTTCCTCACCGGATCTGATGAACACGGTCAGAAGATTGAAGAAAATGCAAAAGAAATGGGACTTACTCCCAAAGCGCTGGTCGATAACGTTGCGGCTGAAATCAAGTCGGTTTGGGACTGCCTTAATGTTACCTACGACCGCTTCATCCGTACTACCGACGAGGACCACGAAAATGCCGTTAAGAAGATTTTTATAAAACTTTATGAAAAAGGCGATATCTACAAGAGCGAGTACGAGGGAAAATACTGTGTCCCCTGCGAGTCGTTCTTTACCTCATCGCAGTTAAAAGACGGTAAATGCCCCGACTGCGGACGTGATTGCATCGACTCGAAGGAGGAGGCATATTTCCTCAAACTCAGCAAGTATCAGGACAAACTTGTTGAGTATTTTGACTCTAACCCCGACTTCTTCCAGCCGAGTAGCCGTAAAGCCGAAATGATAAACAACTTCATCAAACCCGGCCTTGCCGACCTTTGTGTTTCACGTTCATCGTTCACTTGGGGCATTCCGGTAGAGTTTGACAAAAAGCACGTTATCTACGTCTGGCTGGATGCCCTCACCAACTACATCACCGGTATCGGCTACAATCCCGACGGCAGCACCGAGCTTTTCGACAAAAACTGGCCGGCTGACCTGCACGTCATCGGCAAGGATATCGTACGTTTCCATTCTATCTATTGGCCCATTATCCTTATGGCTTTGGACCTTCCTCTGCCTAAGCAGTTGCTTGCACACCCGTGGTTGCTTTCGGGTGACGATAAGATGAGTAAGTCAAAGGGCAACGTTATTTATGCCGACGAAATGGTGGCACGTTTCGGTACCGATGCCGTAAGATACTACCTTTTGTCCGAAATGCCGTTTGCACAGGACGGTATTATCACCTACGAAAACTTTATCAATAAATATAACACCGACCTTGCGAATACTTTGGGCAACCTTGTCAACCGCACAGTTGCAATGACCAACAAGTATTTTGGCGGAACGGTCGCAAAGCCTGCGGCTGACTTCGATGATTTTGATAAAGAACTCAAAGAAACCGCACAGTCGGTTGTTGAAAAATACGATACTCTCATGGATGCATACCGCAACGCCGATGTTTGCGAGACCGTAATGAGTCTGGCTCGCCGTTGCAACAAGTATATCGACGAAACTATGCCTTGGAGCTTGGCAAAGGATGAAGCGAGCAAAGATCGACTTCAAGCAGTTCTTTACAACCTGCTTGAAGGCATCAGAATTATTGCCGAATTGTTGTTCCCCATCTGCCCCGAGAGTTCCGAAAAAATCACCGAGCAGATAAATTGCAATATCAGTGACCTTACCTTTGGTGCAGTCGAGTCCTACACAGTGGGCGAAGGAACACCTCTCTTTGCACGACTTGATGCCGCTAAGGTCCTTTCAGAACTCGAAGCCGAGATGAACGCAAAAATTGCTGCTGCCGAAAAGGCAAACGCTAAAAAAGAAAACGTTGCTTTCCTTTCGGAAATCGGCATCGACGATTTTGCAAAAATCGACCTTCGCGCCTGCAAGGTAGTAGCCTGCGAACCGGTTAAAAAGGCTAAAAAGCTCCTCAAACTCACACTTGACGACGGTAGCGGCAAGGAGCGCATCGTGGCATCGGGAATTGCAAAATGGTATACCCCCGACGATCTTATCGGTCACACCGTCATCTGCGTTGCCAACCTAAAACCCGCAGTGCTTTGCGGTGTTGAGTCTTGCGGTATGATTTTGGCTGCCGATTGTGATGAGGACGATGTGAAGGTTATTTTTGCCGACAATATTCCCTCGGGAAGCAAAATAAGATAATGTATTTTGAAGACCAAGAATTTGCCCTGCCCTTTTCGATATTCGATACCCACGCTCATTATGACGACGAGTCATTTGATGAGGTGCGTGACGAACTGTTGAGTTCGATAGGTGAAAAGGGTGTCGGCAATATCATAAACAACTCGACAGATCTTGACGGCTCGGCAGAAAAGTGCCTTGAAATTGCGCGAAAACACCCGTTTTGCTATACTGCGATAGGTGTTCATCCCGAAACGGTAGAAACCCGTGCAGAAGAACTTGACGAGGAAAAACTCAAAGCACTTCTGAAACAGCCGTCGGTCGTCGCTGTCGGTGAAATCGGCCTTGATTACTACTGGTCAACCGAACAAAAGGAACTGCAAAAAAGAACCTTTTTGCGCCAGTGCGAAATCGCCAACGAGCTTTCGCTCCCTGTTATTGTGCACGACCGAGAGGCGCACGGAGATACTTTGGAAATCTTAAAGGCAACAAAACCCCAAGGCTCTCTTCATTGTTTTTCGGGCAGCGTTGAAACGGCTTTGGAAATCGTGAAGCTCGGAATGTATATCGGCGTTGGCGGAGTTGTGACCTTTAAAAACGCCCGCAAGCTTATTGAGGTTATCGAGGCAGTGCCTGTCGACCGAATTTTGCTTGAAACCGATGCGCCGTATCTGTCACCTGTTCCGTTCAGAGGCAAACAGTGCAATTCGAGTATGATTTATTATACGGCTAAAAAAATTGCCGAAATAAAGGGTATGTCAACCCAAGAGGTTATTGATACAACCGCCCAAAACGCAAAAAAACTGTTTAAGATAAAATAAAAAAGACACCCAAAAGGGAATTCCCTTTCGGGTGTCTTTTTTATTCTTCCATCTGCTTGGCGAGAAATCCTGCCGCAACTTTTGCTAAATTGATATCTGTTTCGGTGGGAGCTTTGTGTTCCTCGTTCAGCAATAAAATAACCACTCCGGATATATCGCCAGCTGCCAAAATCGGCACAGCAACCGCTACGGCTCGGTCAAAGCCTTCAAGAGCCGGCATTGTCTCAGTTTCTCCTCCGCCGAAAATGTATGTTGCCCGCGACTCAACAAGGTCCTCCAACTCTCTCGAAAGCCTACGTTCCAAAACCTCTCTTTTTGAAACACCTGCCGCAGCAACACAGTGGTCACGGTCGCAGATAACCACGGGACACGAGGTGTGCTTGACCATAGCTTCGGCGTACTGAACAGCCGTGGCAGACAGTTCCCCTATGGGTGAATATTTTTTAAAAATGACCTCACCGTCACCGGCAGTATAAATTTCCAAAGGGTCTCCCTCACGGATTCGCATTGTTCTTCTAATTTCTTTCGGTATAACCACACGACCAAGGTCGTCGATTCTTCTCACGATACCAGTGGCTTTCATATATACATTTCTCCTTAAATACAAATTGTGATGTTAGTATTTGTAAATGGTGGAGATTTATACTGTGTTAATTTACATTTTAATTTGGTTGTGATATAATAAATTAAAGGTGGTGATTCTATGCTTTTAAACAATCAAACTTATAAAATAGAAATAGCAATAGATGAAACATATACTTTAAACTCGACCGACAATAAACATTATGATTATGCATATAATCCCAACAAGTTAGACGGTAATGACTTTATAAATGTGTTTTCTATAAAAATCAAATCAAGAGAAAAAGCAATAAGTATTGCTCTTGTTGGAGGGTTATATTCAGATGTAGAAAAATGTGCAATTCTTAATGAAAACACTTTGATTGTTTTACAAAATGAAATGATTTCCCAAATTGATATAACTACAGGAGAATTGTTAGATAGCAAAAATATAGAAACGTTTGGAAGTAATTTTGCAATATATAAAATTCAAACTGGATATATCATTCATGGTGAAATTGAGATATTAAAATTGTCATTCGATTTTGAAATCGAATGGAGTTTTTCTGCCAAAGATATATTTGCAACCATAGATGGTGAAAAGGCTTTTGAATTGTGCGAGGATTGTATCAAATTATACGATTTTGAAAATAACTATTACGAAATAGATTTTGACGGCAAACTAATATGTGAAAAACAAGCGAGGTGATTTACCTCGCTTGTTCTTTATATCGTTTTAAAACACTATGTATTGCAATCGCAAACTTTTCTTCAAGTGTCAATGAGTTATCCAGCGGGTCTCCCTCACGAATTCGCATTGTTCTTCTAATTTCTTTCGGTATAACCACACGACCAAGGTCGTCAATTCTTCTCACAATACCTGTTGCTTTCATATATAAATTCTCCTTGCTTTACAAATTTGTACTGTTAGTATCTGTAAAACAAGGAGATTTATACTGTATTTGGTAAATGATTTTTCTCAATAGATTTAGTTTACAATTTTTGAAACTCTTCTTTTATATTTCTTTTAAAATCATCGAAGGTTCTTTTTGTTATTTTGCCAATTTTATAATCACCTTCTACAGAATTTATATACTTATCTATTAAGCCTGTTTGAAGAATTTCTTTTTCCAAGAAATCATTATAATCACGGATTAAATCGGCATATATGGATTCGGCTTTACCAATAAATGCTTTTTGAAAGTTTTCAACGAGCGGTCCTTTTGCTTCATGACCTGTAAATGGGTCAAACATCTTAGGAACAAAACAAATATTCCAAGGACATACAAATAGCAATGGATTTTTGGTATGCCCCCAAATATGCGAAACCTGGTAGTTTCTTAATATTTCTAATGATGCATTTTGGGCTGCGCTTTTTTCGTGTCGACTTTTATCATATTTTACTTTCTTTGTAATTTGTTGAATCGTTTTTGTGGGCATTTCATTGTTAGTTTTGTCAAAACTTATGTCCTTACCGAATTGTGCATAAAACTCTGTATACAATTTTGAGGATTGTCCATTTCTACCTGAATTACGAATCCAAAGATTAGTGTTGTTGTGCCAATTATTTTTAATATTTTCCCATTCTTTTTCAGCAGTCACTTTGTCAGCAAATACAATGTGGTTAAGCCCCCAGTTAATAAATGCATCTTCCGAGAATGTGTTTTTAGAAAAATATTCAACAAATAATTGATAAGAATCAGTTATTGGCATAGTCTGTACTCCTAATTGTGTTATTATAATGTATAATAACACAATTAGATATATTTTTCAACTCTTTCAAATCTTGCAGCCACACTATGTGTCGCAATACAAAACTTGGTCGTTGGTGTCAATGTTGTATATGAAATGTCGTCTTTGCGGATATATTCACGCTACTGTCTGTTGCATTTGAAATGAAACATGTTATAATAATTTATTAGGGGGAGTGAGTTATAAATGGCAAAAAAGATTCGATATATAAATCCTGAAATTCAGCACATTTCAAATTTAGAATATGATACCGAAAGACTGTCAAAAAACGGTTGCTATTGTCCGAAGCTTACAGCAGCAAACATAAAATGGGTGCATGAATACGTGATAAATCAGTCCTCATATTCCAGTGATTCGGGTGACGATTTCGTCAGGAAATATTTTAAAGAACATAAAGGCAATACCACCTTGTCTTCAATTATAACAAAAGTCATTTTGATTGACACGGTTGATTCGACCAACTTGAAACAGTTGCTCGGCAAAGACTATTTCAAAATTGTGGCGCAAAAAATCATTGATAATAACCTTGAAGACATTATAAAAAATGGCGGCTGTTTTGGAGAAACATTTAAAAAAGTGGCTTCTTTCCCCGCCAAGAAAAATTCTAAAAAAGACGACCTGAATTTATTTGTGTTTTTTAGCAAGTACATAACAAGAGTTAATCAATATAGCTATGACAGAGCAGATTACAGTATATTAGATACCGTTGTCAAAGACAATTTGAAACATTTTGACACACCGGAAACACCCATACCTAATGTCGAAGAATTGCGTATAAATTATATGTTCGACGAATACTGTGATATTTTTAAACCCATATTACAAAAATTCCCTGACATTACAAGAGAAATGATAGACCATTTTGTTTGGTTTACATTTAAAGAAGAAGCCGTAGGAGATAAGTAAATATTAAAAAGCGGAGTGAAACTCACTCCGCTTTTATATTTTCACTACATTATGCATTTTATTGAACATAAACATTCTTATTACTTTGCTATTACCCATTGACCGAGGCGTTTTTTCACTGTGCCGATTTTTTTAAATCCGGCTTTCTCCATTCCTTTTATCGAGGCAATATTTTCGTCGGCAACCAACATATAATAATCTTGGCTTCCTCCTTCGCATCGAATATAATTCAACACCTTTGTATATATTCCCTGCCCTCTGAAATCCGGTTTGGTTGTGCAAGGGCCGATCTCCGCCGAATTTTTAGGAAGGAACGGGAATTTATAGCATCGGGTGATAACACGGCTGACATGTGCAATTCTATTATCTTGGCTAAAAATCATGATTTTTCTGAATTTACCCAAAGTCGCCAAATGCCAGATATAATCTCTCTTGTTTAAGTACTCGCGGTTCTTTCTGCAAACAGTAAGGTTTTTAACAATAAATTTGGAGTCAAATTCCTCGAACTCGCTCGTTGCAGGGGCATAATATAAATTCATCATCTGAAATTCCTTCTTTCGTTATAAATATCGTTCAACAAAGGGGGATTTCGCTATTTCAAAGAATCTACATAAACATTCAAGATCTTCAATGCCGTTTCTTTTTCAACGGTTGAGCATTCTTTTAGAACCTGTGCTATGTCCTGCTCGGTAATTTGTGTGTCATTGTCGGTAACTAAAATATCATTTGGTGTGATACGTAACGCCGTGCAGATTTTTAACAAAGAATCAACACGCATGGTAACACTGCCGCGCTCAATGTCCGCGTAGGTGCGGTCAGAGATATCCGCCATTTCCGCAACCTCTGCCTGCGTTAAGCCTTTTTCCTTCCTGGTTTTGTAAAGATTGTTCCCTATCGAAGATAAATCAAAAATAAGCATTTTAACTCCTCCAAAACAACTCTATATGAGAATTATAATTCCTATAAGTGTCAATAGATAGGAACTCAATATACAGAATATAAGGAGATAACCTTCCTACAAGTTTTCTGTAAAAACAAAAATCGGAGTGAAACTCACTCCGATTTTATTGTGTGGAAATCACAAGCTTTAATATATGACAATTTACTTTTATGCTTAGTTATGTTATTATTGATATAAGGTAAATTTTTGCGTGAGGTGACAAAATGGTACACATCGGTAACGACTGGGACATGATTTTGGCTGATGAATGGACAAAGCCTTATTATATTGAATTGCGGAATTTTTTAAAAAATGAATACGCAACGCAACGCATCTACCCTTGTATGAATGACATTTTCAACTCACTAAGGTACACCTCTTTCGAGGACACGAAGGTAGTAATAATAGGTCAAGACCCCTATCACGGTGAAGGGCAGGCACACGGATTGTGCTTTTCTGTCAAAAACGGTGTCGTTCCTCCGCCTTCGCTCAAAAACATTTTCAAGGAACTGCAACAGGACATCGGCAAGCCTATTTCTGATTGCGGAGAACTTACCGAGTGGGCGAAACAGGGAGTGTTGCTTTTAAACAACGTGCTCACCGTTCGCGAAGGTCAACCCACAAGCCACAAAGGAAAAGGTTGGGAGGTCTTCACCGACCGCGTAATAACAGAACTCAACAAAAAAGAGACCCCAGTTGTGTTTTTGCTTTGGGGCGCCCATGCACAAAAGAAGGCGGAACTCATCACCAACCCCCTTCACTATAAATTGGCGACCGTGCACCCAAGCCCATTATCTGCGTCCCGCGGATTCTTTGGGTGCCGCCACTTTTCCAAAGCCAACTCTCTTTTAAAACAAAACGGGTTAACGGAGATAAACTGGTAACCTACAATACAAAAAGCGGAGTAAACAAAAGTTTACTCCGCTTTTTATTGCGTTTTAAGATCACTTGGTTTTGCCGCAAACACTGCACTTATATCCGGTAGTTACTACCTCGTCATATTCAGCAATATCCACGACCCATTCTTGGACATAATAGGGTTCCCAATCTTCAACTGTTTCATATCGTTCCTTAAAGACTGAAACCATGGGGTCAGAAGATGCTTCATGTTTTTTGAAATGTTCATAATATTTATCCAAACTACTGTACTTCTCATAGCACACCGCGCACTTATACTTTGTTACCTTTTTTGACTTTGTGACTTGCTCGTAATGACCGACTTCGTCGTGATGCACCAAAGAGGTAATGGCATGCCATGTATGTCCGTCAGCACACTTATCCTTACTGGTAGTACCGGTATTGGCACTCGACGAAGAGGATGTGCTCTGCGTAGGCTTAGAAGTAGTAGTAGAGGTGGTAGTAGAGGTGGTGGATGTGTTGGCGGAAGTGGTGGTGGACGTCTTAGTAGAAGTGGTAGTCGAAGTATTTTTAGAGGGGGTTTTACTGCTCGAACTGCCGTTTGGCGAAGAATGACCGCTGGTAGTGTTATTGCTGCTCGCAGACGAACTTACCGACGAATTTGAAGACGAACTTACCGACGAAGAAACGCCGGGGTCGACTGTATTATCACCTGCCGACACATCGGGGTTTTTATTCTGAGGCGTGTCGGTCACCTCTTTCTTTTCCTCAGGAAATTCGTTGATAAAGGATACTACAGGCACATCGATTTCTTCAAAGTGATAGTCCAGCTTTTCATTGCCCAAAGCAAAATTCAATAATGAATCCGCTTCTTCGGCTATAGCTGAATCCACGGTATAGTCTCCGCATATAATAGATTCACACGTTCCTGTGTGTTCATTGTAGTGCATTTTTAACCTATTATTGCTGTAAAAATCAAATGTGAAAAAGAACGCTCCCGAACTGTCTACTCCGCCAACGAAAGTCTCATTGATACCGGCGTCTCTGAATGCCTGCGTTGGAACATAAAAGGCAGCGTCATACGAAAGAGTGTTAATAGTGTTCCCGGTGCTTTTATCCCTGAGTGCTACCGAAACCTTGCTTGACGTAAAGCTATAACTAATATCGGCAGTTGCGTTGCCATTCGTTACGGGTTGATCCTTAGTCCACATAGCGCCATACAACAAAATGTTCCACAACAAATTCCGGGTAATAACTCCCGTGTTGTAATAATTTTCCGCACCTGCTTTTACCAGCGCATTGAATTGATTATACGCCAAACCGTATTGACCCTCGTCAAACAACTGCACCGCATAGCCATATCTTGCACGTGTATGATAGTCGGAAATTCTCCACGTGGTCTTTTCCAAATATTCGACTGCTCCTTCGTAATCCTCTTCGTTATACAACACACAACCGTAAGTAAAATACAGTTCATCAAGTTTATCGGCAGAGCCGTTATATTCACCAAGCGCCGTAAACAGTTCAATGGCTTTTGGGTAATTCTCGTGTTTTACATTATATAATGCGTATTCGTATCGGTACTTATTATATAAATCCTGTGAACCTTCATAGGACAAAACGCCATCAATTTCAAGTTGTGCGATTGCCGATTCATAATCGCCTTTTTCATACAACTCTTTCGAATATTCGTGATAGCATTTATAATAGTTTTCACGTGCTTCGGAAGAATCTATTTCATTAAAAATAGCAGCTGCTTTTAAATATTCCCCATTTTTCAAAAGGTCTAAACCTTTATTGAATGCAAGCCGATCCTTCACAAAAGGGACAACAACCGTAAAAATTCCTATTATAAGTGCTGCGACCAACAATAACACAACCGCACGCTTAATAATGCTCCTGGTTCTTTTGTTAGAAAACTTGAATTTTGCTTTTTTGTTTTGAGACTCTTCGGCAAATTCGATATATCCATCTTGACTCTTAATATCAGGTTCGTCGAGTTCAACCTTGTTCTGTTTTATATATGTATCATTATTTATATCTATATCGGCATTCAGCAACTCGTCAACACTCAATCCAAAAAAGGTTGAGATGGCCTTCAGGTTTTCTACATCGGGAACACCTCTGTCCGACTCCCATTTTGCTATCGCCTGACGTGACACCAATAATTTCTCCGCCAACTGCTCTTGAGTATACCCATATTTCTGACGCAAACTTTTTATTTTTTCCCCGGTTGTCATTTTTTCCTCCTTGAATTCAAACAGATGCATTGTGCACATGACTGCTGTTTCGTTATGTATAATTATATAAAATCATTCGTATTGATTCAAGATACTTTCTGTTTTAAACCCATTTTCGCTTTGCTACTTTAAGTAGCACAGTGCTATTTTGAGTATACACGCCAAAACAGTCGGCTATCACTCACCTGATACGGTTTGATTTAAACAAAAAAGTTGCTTCGAACTTGTCCGAAGCAACCTAACAATATCATTTTAGCAAAATTTTGTTTCATTGTCAATACAATTTGCGGCGCAAATGGAGTTTTTCTCCGTTTCGCATAAAGCGACGCCTGAATCTTTATGTAACATTACATATTGAAGAGCCCCGAAAAATATGTTATATTATAGTCACAGAAAGGAACAGGTGATACCGATGAACAGGTAACAACCAAACCACTCTTAAAACTTTAAATTTAAAGCAAAGAGTTCTGATAGCCTTCAAAATTATATGACCCAAAGCATAAGGGAAACTCGCTTTACGAGCAATGCAAAAGCATAGATTGAATGATTGGGAGTGTGAGAAAGAGAAGAAGGCAAGTTTAAGAAAGAGAGGTACAATAAATAGATGTTAGATACTAAGAGCGAACAGAAATAACCCTTGACCAGTAGTACGTGTAAAGAAACGTCGGTCAAGGGTTATTTCTTTTTTAGTTATTTCTCGTCCTTTAAGGGCGATTTTTTTATATTTGCATTTAGAAGTTGCACTGCTTTTTATTGTGCTGAACGGAAATATATGGTATAATCCTTTATAAGAGGTGAAATGAGTGCTTAAATATGAAAGTTTGTCGCAAGATGTTGAAGATAAAATACTGTCCGACCGTCAAAACGGCGCGGCTATACCGCTTGCCTTCCCCGACCAAAGTGTCGTAAGACGAGACCCATCGCATGACAAGCCTACCATTCTCCGCCCCGCTTTTATAAGGGACATTGATAAAATTATGCACTGTCCGTACTACAACCGCTATGCCGACAAAACGCAGGTCTTTTCTTTCTATAAAAACGATGATATCACCCGACGTGGACTGCATGTTCAACTGGTATCGCGAATTGCAAGAACCATCGGTAAAGCATTAAACCTCAACCTTGATTTGATTGAAGCCATTTCCTTGGGTCACGATATAGGTCACACACCCTTTGGCCACGCAGGAGAAGGTTTTTTGGACGAACTTTATTTTTCCCATACAGGCAGGCACTTCTCGCATAACATTCATTCCGTTCGTGTTTTAGACAACATTTTCCCCTACAACATCTCGTTGCAGACCCTGTCGGGCATTGCAGCACACGACGGTGAAATGGAGCTTTGTGAATACAGACCAAAAGCAATTTACAGCTTCAACGAATTTGACAAAATGATTGAAGATTGTTACCTCGATAAAGCTGCGGTCAAAAAATTAGTTCCCTCGACCCTTGAAGGCTGTGTTATGCGAATTTCGGACATAATCGCCTACCTCGGCAAAGACCGTCAGGATGCCGAAAGAGCAAAGCTTCAATCCGAAACCCCCTATTCCGACGGAGCCATCGGCACCCACAACGCTGAAATTATAAACAATATGATGGTCAACATTGTTGAAAACAGTTATGGCAAACCGTATATAAAGTTAGACGACGAGCATTTCCTGGCGCTAAAAAAAGCGAAATCGGATAACTATGAACTAATTTATAAAAACGGTGCCGTAAATGATGAACTGCAAAACACCGTTAAACCGATGATGGCATCGGTTTATGAAAAGTTGTTGGATTCGTTGATAAAGAATGACCTTTCATCACCCATATTCACACACCACATCGGCTATATTAACAAAACATTCTATAAACGCGACATTCCCTATATTGAGACCGAGCCTAACCAGATAGTTGTTGACTACATCGCAAGTATGACCGACGACTATTTTATCGACCTTTATTCAAAGCTATTCCCCGAAAGTGACACTATAATAAAATACAAGGGTTATTTTGATTGAAATTTCTCTTTTTATCGGTTTGCTCACTTGACTTTACAAACGCAGTTTGTTACACTTTACACAGTAAATGTCAAGTCACTTCCATTTCTTAAATGGCACTCAAAAGAGGCGGTAGTATGTTTCATTATAAAACGCTAAAAGATTCAAAAAGTAGTTGGTTGTTGTTTTTCGTTTTATTTATGCTTTGGGCAATACTTTATATGTCCAAAAACTGTTTCAGCACAGCAATGGCAGCCATTGTTAAAGAAGGTTTTATGACCAAATCACAAACAAGTATTATAACCGCTGCCTTTTGGTTTGTTTATGCACCCGGTCAGGTTATCGGCGGTATTTTTTCTGACCGAAAAAAACCGCAAGGTTTAATCTTGATTGCCATTTTCGGCGCCGCTATTATAAATTTAGGCATCTACTTTTTTTACAGCAGTTATGCTTTTATGCTTATCGTATGGACACTTAATGCAGCGTTGCAGTTTGCTGCTTGGCCGTCGGTATTTAAAATCATTTCCACACAGTTAAAAAAAGAAAAGCGCACAAACTTTATATTTCTTATATCGGTTTCAACAACGGTTGGATTGATGTTTGGTTATATCGTATCAGCACTTGTCACAAAATGGCAGACCAACTTCCTCGTCAGTTCCATTTCTCTTTTTGCCATCGGTTTTATCTTCTTAGTGGTTTACAACACGTTACTAAAACGAATGGAACCCGAAGAGATCGAAATAAAGCAGGTTGCTAATCATAATTTAAAGCACGAACCGTTGGGTTCTTTGATAAAAAGAAGTGGCCTTCTTCCTATTTGCTTCGGCGCATTTCTTTGCAACTCAATGATAAATGGTCCGAAAGGTCTTGCCGCCACTATGTTGGTTGAAACGTATGATTCAATGAGCGTTTCACTCGCGAATATTTTGAATGCTTTTATAATTGCAACCGGCATTTTAAGCATCGCGGTCGGTCGTTTTATATACCCTAAATACATAAAGACCGAAACACTTATTGTAGCCGTTGCGCTACTTTTTGCATTGCCTTCTTTTGCTCTGACAACAGGCGCCGGAAGTCTCCCTGTTGCCGTTGTTGTAGTGGGACTTATTATCGGTCTTTTGGCAACAACATTAAGTTTTACATTTATCTCTTCATACATTCCCGCCCGATTCAATATATACGGCATGGGAGGAACAATGGCTGGCTTAATAAATGCAATGGGCGCACTTGCAAATGTGTTCTCTTCCTATGTATTTTCAGTTGTTTCCGAGAGCAAGGGCGGTTGGTTCGCCACCTCTGTTTTGTGGATTGGACTGCTCGTTATTGGAGCTATACTTTTCTTTATAATAAACCCCATTTGGAAGAAGTTTACATCCGAACTATAAATCAAAGCACATCTCTTAATTACCGTGGTACCTGTTAAAAGTATCACGCTGAGTAAGGGATGTGTTTTTTTGTAAATTTGTGATAATAGATAATTGACAATTTCGCTTTAAAGTGATAAAGTAGTAATATATTATCGACTATACTGAATGAGGTTTTTAGTTATGACTATCGTAGATGTTCTCGAACGCAATGCGCGTGAATTCGGTACCGAATGCGCATTGGTCGAGATTAACCCCGACCAACCCGAAACACGACGCACTTGGCACGAGTACGACCTTGTTGAGCCGACCCACAAAACCCGCCACTACCGCCGTGAAATCACCTGGGCAGTTTTTGACGAAAAAGCCAACCGTTTGGCAAATATGTTGTCCCAAAATGGTATAGGCAAAGGCAAAAAGGTCGGCATTTTACTTATGAACTGCATCGACTGGTTGCCTATTTACTTCGGCATTTTAAAAACCGGCGCTCTTGCTGTTCCTCTTAATTTCCGTTATTCATCAGATGAAATCGAGTACTGTGTCGGTCTTGCGGAAGTTGATGTTCTTATTTTTGGACCGGAATTTATAGGACGTGTCGAAGCCGTTGCCGAAAAACTCAGCCGACATTGTTCACTCATATACATCGGCACGGGCTGTCCTGCTTTTGCCGACGATTTCAATGATTTGATTTCTGAATGTTCAGGTCACTTCATCCGCCCCGACATTAACGAAGACGATTTTGCTGCGGTTTATTTTTCTTCCGGCACGACCGGATTCCCTAAGGCAATTTTACATAAGCATCGCAGTCTTATTCACTCTTGCCGAGTTGAGCAGGCACACCACGGTCAATCGAAAGATGACTGTTTCCTTTGCATTCCGCCTTTGTACCACACGGGCGCTAAAATGCACTGGTTCGGCAGTCTGCTTGCAGGCTCCAAGGCCGTTATTTTAAAGGGTACGGGTGCCAAAAACATACTTCAAGCCGCCAGTGACGAGCACTGCACTATCGTTTGGTTGCTCGTTCCGTGGGCACAGGATATCCTCGATGCACTTGACCGCGGTGACATTAAGCTTGAAGACTTTGAATTAAAGCAATGGAGATTGATGCACATTGGTGCACAACCTGTGCCTCAAAGTCTTATCAAACGTTGGCTTGAATACTTCCCTGAACAACAATACGATACCAACTACGGCCTTTCCGAATCAATCGGTCCCGGTGCCGTGCATTTGGGCGTTGAAAACGTCCACAAGGTTGGTGCTATCGGTATTCCGGGCTATGGTTGGGAAGTCAAGATTGTCGACCCATACGGCAACACCGTAAATCAAGGCGAAGTCGGTGAACTTTGTCTTAAAGGCCCCGGTGTTATGGAGTGCTATTATAACGACGAAAAGGCAACCGCCGATTCTCTTAAAGATGGTTGGCTCTATTCGGGCGATATGGCGATGCAGGACGAGGATGGCTTTATCTACCTTGTTGACCGTAAAAAAGACGTTATTATCACGGGTGGTGAAAACCTCTACCCCGTTCAGATTGAAAACTTTATTGCAGGTTTCAATAAGGTCAAGGACGTTGCCGTTATTGGTTTGCCCGATTCGAGATTGGGCGAGATCGCGGCCGCAATTATTGAGATCAAGCCCGATATGACCTGCTCCGAAGAAGAGGTCAACGAGTTCTGTATGGGTCTGCCCCGTTATAAAAGACCGCGAAAGATTATTTTTGCCGACATTCCGCGCAACCCGACCGGCAAAATCGAGAAGCCTAAGCTCCGCAAAATTTACGGCGGAGAAGGATTGGTCGATTCACAGAATAAATCGTAATTTCCACATTTGAAAGGAACTTTTTTATGAAAAAACTTATGATTGGTAACGAGGCTGTTGCCGCAGGTCTGCACGACGGTGGACTTGGCGTGGTTTCAAGCTATCCCGGCACACCCTCTACCGAAATTACCGAATTTTTGGCTAAATATGATGACATTCACAGTGAGTGGGCTCCCAACGAGAAGGTCGCCTGTGAGGTAGCCTTCGGTGCATCCTTGGCAGGTGCCCGTTCTACCTGCGCTATGAAGCACGTCGGACTCAATGTTGCTGCCGACCCTCTTTTCACCCTGTCTTACACGGGTGTTAACGGCGGTATGGTCATCTGCGTTGCCGATGACCCTGCTATGCACTCTTCTCAGAACGAGCAGGATTCCAGACACTATGCCATTGCCGCAAAAGTGCCTATGTTAGAGCCTGCCGACTCAGCAGAAGCGTACCTTTTTGCCAAAACTGCTTTCGAGCTTTCCGAGCAGTTTGACACACCCGTAATTTTAAGAATGTGCACCCGAATCGCACACAGCCAGTCTATCGTCGAGCTTGGCGAAAAGACCCCTGCTGTACTCAAAAATTATGATAAAAATCCCCAGAAGTACATAATGATGCCCGGTAATGCCATCAAACGCCACCCGTTTGTTGAGGACAGAACAAAGAAAATTGCCGAATTTGCAGAAAACTGCATCTACAACACCGTTGAGGACAACGGCAGTAAGATCGGCATCATCACTTCGGGTTGTTCATACCTTTATGTAAAGGAAGTTTTCGGCAACACCGCAAACATTTTGAAAATCGGTATGCCGAATCCGCTGCCCGAAAAATTGATTCGTGATTTCGCAGCGAAGGTAGATACACTTTATGTTATCGAAGAACTCGACCCCATCATCGAAACCTTTGTGAAAACACTCGGTATCGAGGTTATCGGAAAGGATAAATTCTCGCCGTTGGGTGAGTTCTCACAGCAGACCATCGCTGCTGCATTCGGTAAAGGCGATGTCGAATCGGTCTCGGCTGATTCAGTAATTCCTAACCGTCCGCCGATGATGTGTGCAGGTTGCCCCCACAGAGGTATGTTCTACACATTGGCAAAAAATAGGATCACCGTTCACGGTGATATCGGTTGCTACACCTTGGGTGCCGTTCCGCCCCTTAATGCACTTGATTCTACTCTTTGTATGGGTGCATCCATTTCAGGTCTTCACGGTTTCAATGCCGCAAGAGGCGAAGAGTCGGAAGGAAAAACCGTTGCAGTTATCGGTGACTCGACCTTTATGCACTCGGGCATGACCGGTCTTGTAAATATTGCTTACAACGCAACCAACTCAACCGTAATTATTTTGGATAACTCTATTACTGGTATGACCGGCCACCAGCAGAACCCCACAACCGGTTTCAATATCAAGGGCGACCCTGCCGCAAAGGTAGATCTTGAAGCACTTTGCAAAGCGCTTGGAATTAACCGCGTAAGAGTTGTTGACCCCTATGATTTGAAGGCCTGCGAAACCGCAGTCAAGGAAGAATTGGCAGTAAAAGAGCCCTCGGTCATCATTTCACGCCGTCCCTGTGTGCTTTTAAAGAGTGTTAAACACGAAGCACCGCTGACAGTTGACAACGATAAGTGCAAGTCATGCAAGCGTTGTATGACATTGGGTTGTCCTGCCATCAGTATGAAAGACGGCAAGGCAAAAATAGACGCAACTCTTTGTGTCGGTTGCGGAGTTTGCAAACAGCTCTGCGCGTTTGACGCCATAAAGTAAGGAGGAAAGATAATGAAAACAACAAGTATTATGATCGTCGGTGTCGGCGGTCAGGGCAGCTTGCTTGCCTCTAAACTTTTAGGCCGTTTGCTCGTTGACGAAGGCTATGATGTCAAGGTCAGTGAGGTTCACGGTATGAGTCAGCGCGGCGGTTCGGTCGTCACTTATGTAAGATACGGTGAAAAGGTCTATTCCCCCATCGTGACCGAAGGAGAGGCCGACTTCATCATTTCTTTTGAAAAATTGGAAGCCGCAAGATATGCAAAATATCTTAAAAAAGACGGTAGAATTATCGTCAACACCCAGCAAATAGACCCGATGCCTGTAATCATCGGCGCAGCCGAGTATCCCGAAAACGTGCTTGATGAATTGACTGCAAAAGGACTTACTGTTGAGGCTCTCGACGCTCTTACCCCTGCTACCGAAGCAGGCTCGGCAAAAGCAGTTAACATCGTTCTTATGGGCAGAGCCGCAAAATATTTCGATATTCCCTATGAAAACTGGATCAAAGCAATAGAAAACACTGTTGCACCCAAATTTATCGAGATGAACAAGAAAGCATTTGAATCCGGCTACAACTCCTAAACTTTGCCGATTGAGAATCGGTTGAATTTTATAAAAAGGCGATGAAAATTATGGAAAAGAGATATTTTCAACCGGAAATCGAAACAATGCCGGTAGAAGAAATCCAAAAGATGCAGTCCGAAAAACTTGTAAAGCAGGTGCGCCACGTTTATGACAATGTGCCCTACTACCGCAATTTGATGGACGAAAAAGGCGTCACACCTGACGACATCAAAGGCATTGAGGACCTTCACAAACTGCCCTTCCTTACAAAAGCCGACCTTCGTGATGCCTACCCCTATGGTCTTTTGGCAAAACCTTTGGACGAATGCGTCCGAATCCAGTCGACCTCGGGAACAACCGGCAAGCGTGTTGTTGCTTTCTACACCCAGCACGACATTGATTTATGGGAAGACTGCTGCGCACGTGCTATCGTTGCAGTAGGCGGCAGTGAAAAGGATGTTTGCCAGGTTGCTTACGGTTACGGACTTTTCACCGGCGGCCCCGGCCTTAACGGCGGTTCGCACAAGGTTGGTTGTTTGACCCTTCCTATGTCTTCCGGCAACACCGAAAGACAAATTCAGTTTATGATGGATCTGGAAGCCACCATCCTCTGCTGTACTCCTTCTTATGCTGCTTATATCGGTGAATCGCTCAAAGAACGTGGCTACAAACCCGAAGACAACAAGCTCAAAGCCGGTATTTTCGGCGCAGAGCCCTGGACCGAGGAAATGCGTCACAGTATTGAGGAGTCCCTTGGCATCAAGGCATACGACATCTATGGCCTTACCGAAACCTCAGGCCCCGGAGTTTCGTTTGAATGCGAAGAGCAGACCGGTATGCACATTAACGAGGACCACTTCCTCGCTGAAATCATCGATCCCGACACGGGCGAAGTCCTTCCCGAAGGCGAGAAAGGCGAACTTGTTTTCACCTCGCTCGACAAGGAAGCCTTCCCGTTGCTCCGTTACAGAACAAGAGATATCTGTGTTTTGTCACGTAAAAAGTGCTCCTGCGGAAGAACTCTTATCAAAATGACTAAGCCCATGGGCAGAAGCGATGATATGCTCATCATTCGCGGCGTAAATGTATTCCCCAGCCAGATCGAGACCGTTCTTCTTAATGAGGGATATTCTCCCAACTATCAGATTATTGTCGACCGTGCCAACAACACCGACACCTTCGACATCAATGTAGAACTCAACCCCGAACAGTTTACCGATACGGTAAGCGGCATTTCGGCTATGGAGAAGAAGCTTGCTGAGGCTATGAAGACTATGCTGGGAATCAACCCTGCTATCCACCTTGTAGCACCCAAGTCTATTGTCCGTTCCGAAGGCAAGGCAGTCCGTGTAATTGATAAGCGCAAGCTTATATAAGAAGGGAGTAAACGATATGTCATTAAATCAGTTGACCGTTTTTGTTGAAAACAAGCAGGGCGCCATAGTTGACATCACCGAGGCGTTGAGTAACGCCAATGTCAATCTCCGTGCACTTTCTATCTCTGAAACACAGGATTTCGGTATTTTGAAACTTATCGTTAATGATAACGAAACTGCTTTAAAGACCCTCGAAAACCACGGTTATCTTATCAAGAATACCGAGGTTATCGGAGTTAAAATAGGCGACGCTCCCGGTAAGCTTTCAACCGCTTTAAAGACCCTCGACGAACACAAGATCAACGTCGAGTATCTCTACGCATTTATGGCAAGAACCGAAAAGCACGCTTATGTTGTTCTCCGTGTTGCCGACAACGACGCCGCGGAAAAAGCACTTACAGACGCAGGTTTCCATATGATAACCGACGCCGACGTTTGCAAACTGTAAAGACGAAACTTTTTGTTTCCCTTCCCTGAAAAACAGCCTCGACCATTGGTTGAGGCTGTTTTATCATAGTTTGTATTTTTCACTGTATTCTTCTAATGAAAATCTCTTAGGTTTATCGACAGAGTGATGAGATTCTTCGGCTTCGAATCAGAAGACTAAAAATATGTTCGTATTTTTTCAATTCACCTCTTGACAAAATCGCTTTAAAGTGTTAAAGTGTATTTACAATTCAACGCTTTAAACCAGAAAAGAGATGTTTTGAAATGATTACAAATTTAACCTCGGTTGCTGCAATTTCAACCACTACTCTTATTTCGGTGCCTATGCTCGTATGCTTCTTCGCACTGATGATAGGCGTCGGACTTGCATGCCGCAAACATGCAACAAATGTTGACAGTTTTGTGCTGGGCGGTCGCTCGGTTGGTCCGTGGCTTACGGCATTTGCTTTCGGCACTTCCTATTTTTCGGCCGTTATTTTCGTAGGCTATGCAGGTCAGTTTGGTTGGAACTTCGGACTTGCTTCAACCTGGATAGGTCTTGGCAACGCCTTTATCGGCTCGTTGCTTGCCTGGTCGATTTTGGGCCGACGCACCCGCGTTATGACCCAGCATTTAGGTTCGAAAACAATGCCCGACTTTTTCGAAAAACGCTATGACTCCAAAAATCTTAAAGTTGTTGCGTCGTTCATTGTTTTTGTTTTCCTTATCCCCTACACTGCTTCGCTTTACAACGGTCTTTCTTCGCTTTTTAACAACGTTTTCTCGATTCCCTACTGGGCAATCGTTGTGGGAATGGCGGTACTAACCGGCATTTACGTAACTTTCGGCGGATACATGGCCACCGCTATAAACGACTTTATTCAGGGCATCATTATGCTGGTCGGCATCATCGCTGTAATTGCTTCGGTGCTTGCCCAGAATGGCGGTCTTATGGCTGCTGTTGAATCTTTGAGCGCAAGCCCTAACGCCGGTCCCGAATTCACTTCATTGACGGGCCCCAACCCTATTTTCCTGTTCTTTGTAATCGTGCTTACTTCCTTAGGCACCTGGGGACTTCCGCAGATGGTTGGCAAATTCTACTCTATCAAGGATGAAAGTTCAATCAAGAAAGGCACTATAATTTCGACTGTTTTCGCCATTGTTGTTGCAGGAGGTTGCTACTTCCTCGGTGGTTTCGGCAAACTTTATTTCGACAATATGGTATCGGCTGGATATCACAATCCCGAAACAGGTAAAACCTTGTTCGACAAGGTCGTTCCTTCTATGCTCGAAAACCTGCCCGCCGTTGTCGTGTCACTAATAGTAGTACTTGTTCTTGCCGCATCGATGTCGACCCTTTCGTCGTTGGTTCTGACCTCATCATCCACCCTAACCCTCGATGTTGTCAACCCAATGATATCTAAGAAAAAGCAGGTCAGCGAGAAAAAGAGCGTACTTATTATGCGACTCTTCATCGTCTTCTTTATCGCTGTTTCGGCAGTTATCGCCATTCTTAAAGACTCTGTCTGGGCAGACTCGGTATTTATCGCACAGATGATGGGCGTTTCTTGGGGCGCGTTGGCAGGTGCATTCCTGGCTCCTTTCCTGTACGGTCTGTACTGGAAAAAGACCACAAAAGCCTCCGTTGTCGCAAGTTTCATCTTCGGCACAGGCTTGGAAGTCGTCCAGCTTTGCATCAGCGTTGGTTGGCTTAATGTTAAAGGCGTTCCCGTACTCGAATTTGTATTCACAAATTCGCTCTACTCAGGCGTGTTCGCAATGGTCGGCGGACTTATCATTGTTCCTATTGTAAGCATCTTCACCAAGAAGACTCTTCCTTCTTGCATTGATGACAAATTCAGCTGCTACGAGCAGACCGTTGTCACAAGCAAAAAGAATTCGCTGGGTTAAAATAAGCAATAAAACACCCAAGGCTTAAAGCCTTGGGTGTTTTTTATTTGTCATTATTTATCAATGCTCTGTAAATTTCGTTTTTACGAAGTCCTGTCAAAGCGGCGGCTTCCTTGGCTGCGGCGGTTGGTGACATGCCGCCATCCATCAATTCCGTGGCAGTCTTAACGGCATCCTCCAAGGTTGGCTGACTGATACTTTCAGCCTTGCTCATTCCCTCAACTATCACAACGAATTCGCCTTTGGGTTCCTGCTCACTGTATTTTTGCACTGCGGCAGAAAGCGTTGTTCTCTCACAACTTTCGTGCAATTTTGTAAGCTCCTTTAAAAGAGCTATTTTGCGGTCTCCTAAGACCTTAAACATATCCTTCAAAGTTGCAATCAACTTGTGCGGCGCTTCGTAAAAAATCAGGGTTCTTGTATCATTTTTGACCGATTCAAGATGCTCGTAACGGCTGGGCTTGTTGACCGACAAAAACCCTTCAAAGCAAAACCTGCCCGAAGGCATGCCCGAAATCGCAAGCGCAGTTATCAATGCACTCGGTCCCGGCACCGACTCGACCTCTAAGCCGAGGTCACGGCAGTATCTCACAAGGTCCTCACCCGGATCGGACACCGCAGGCATACCCGCATCGGTTACAATGGCGCAGGTCTCTCCTGCCGCTATTCGACCCGCTATCATTTCGTGGCGCGAAGCTTTGTTGTGCTCGTGGTAGCTCACCATCGGGGTTTTTATTCCGAAATGATTGAGAAGCTTTACCGTCACTCTCGTATCCTCGGCGGCGATAAAGTCCACCTTTGACAGTGTTTCAACTGCTCGGGGGCTCATATCCCCCAAATTGCCGATAGGAGTGCCTACAACATAAAGTTTTCCGCTCATATCTGTCGTCCTTTTCCTTGTTTATAATCGCCGTAAATCTCCATCATTTCGTCGCTCAATTCGCCACCGTTTTCAACATACAACGGCGGTTGGACTATCATTCCCATTTTACCGCCCAGTCTGCCCTCTACCAGAATCAGCCACGGCTCCTCACCTTCGCGTTGAATGACCTCACGGTAGACTTTGGGCTCAATATTGCACTCACGCATATTGCAGATGACATCGGCAAGGCGTTCGGGACGATGGCACACACAAAGTCTGCCGCCGAATTTTAACAGACCCGACGCGGCCTTCGCAACATCTTTGAAAACGCACAGGGTTTCGTGACGTGCGATGCGTTCAGCCTCTGAAATATTGGGATTGCCCGTGTCCTTGGCTTTATACGGTGGATTGCAGGTGACCAGATCAAACTCGCCCGACGGCAAATAGCCCTTTAATTCCTTTAAATCCTTATTATGTACCGTGAAAACACCCGCTAACGAGTTGAGTTCCACGTTATGTTGTGCTACCAAAGCACCGTTTGGCTGAATTTCGACACCGTCAACGGTATTGACAGCACCGTTTTTAATAAGCAATAACGGAATGATTCCGCAACCGGTTCCCAAATCGCAGGCTTTTTTCGCCTTTTTTTTGCCCGCAAAATCGGCCAACAGTACGGCATCCGTACCAAACGTATGCTCTTTTGATACGAAAATCGAAAACTGACCTAACGGCTCTTTTTTCAAGTCTTGAATCACTGTCTGCTCCATTTTACACCCTGAGGAGTGTCTTCAAGCACAATGCCCATCTCTTTGAGCTGGTCGCGTATGGCATCAGCGGTGGCAAAATCCTTTGCCTTTCTTGCAGCAGTGCGCTTTTCGATGAGTTCTTCAATTTCCGAATCAAGAGAATCATTCTTCTTTGCATAAAGAATGCCCAAACAAGAGCAAAGCTCATTAAATTCTTTAAGGCAGGCTTCCAATGCCGCCTTGCCGGCATTTTTTGACACAAGAATGTTGATGTCGCGTACCATCATAAAGAGTGCGCCCAAAGCATCGGCAGTATTGAGGTCATCGTCCATCGCCTCGATAAACTGAGTCTTATATTTTTCCAAGAAATCGGGTGTTTCGCCACCGTCAGCAGCGTGCGAAATGGCAAATTCCAAGCCTTCACGGCACTTGTAAAGACGGTCAAGCGAATTTTTAGCCTGCTCGATAATTTCAACACTGTAATTTATCGGGCTGCGATAATGCGAAGAAATCATAATATAACGAATCGGCTCATAGCCAAACTTCTCTGCGACCTCGCGGACGGTAAAGAAGTTGTTTAACGATTTCGACATCTTGCGGTTATCAACATTGATGTAACCATTGTGCATCCAATAATGTGAAAACTCACAGCCGTTAGCGCACTCGGACTGCGCGATTTCATTTTCGTGGTGGGGGAAGATAAGGTCCTGGCCGCCGCAGTGAATATCTATGGTCTTGCCCAAGTATCTTCCTGCCATAGCCGAGCATTCAATGTGCCAACCGGGACGTCCTTTACCCCACGGCGACTCCCAATAAGGTTCGCCGGGTTTTGCGCCCTTCCAAAGACAGAAGTCCATCGGATCTTCCTTGACATCGGCACCACCATCAACACGGTTGCTTGCGCCCTCTGCCAATTCGTCCAAAGGCTGATGAGAAAGCTTGCCGTACTCATTGAATCTCTTGGCTCTGAAATAAACGTCACCTGCCGAAGCATAGGCAAAGCCCTTGTCTACCAGATCGGTAATAATGCCGATTATGGCGTCAATATTTTCGGTTGCTCTTGGGTGAACGGTAGCCTTGCGGATGTTAAGACCTTCCGAATCGGTCCAGAACTCCTTGATATATCTTTCGGCAACCTCAGGAACTGTGATTCCCTCTTCGTTTGCCTTCTTTATAAGCTTATCGTCAATATCGGTGAAGTTCTGAACAAACTTTACGTCCAAACCTCTCCACTCCAAATATCTGCGAAGAACATCAAACACGCAAAGAGGTCTTGCGTTGCCGATATGGATATAATTGTAAACCGTAGGTCCACAGGCGTAGATTTTAACCTCGCCCTCGGTGACGGTTTTGAGTTCCTCTTTTGCGCGGGATAAAGTGTTGAAAATTTTCATAATACTCTCCTTATTTTGACATTTTATCAATCTTGTCGGTTAATTCCATAATTTGTTTATTCATGCTGTCAAGCTGCTGCCAGACAGGGTCGGGTATGTGAACCTGATCCAAGGGTGTTATTTTCTGTCCGTTCTGACGCACAACCTTTGCGGGAACGCCGACAACTGTGCTGTTGGGCGGAACCTCCTCCAACACGACAGCACCTGCGGCGATTCGCGAATTGTCGCCCACCTTAAATGGTCCCAACACCTTGGCTCCGGAAGATATCATTACGTTGTTGCCGATAGTAGGGTGACGCTTTCCGACATCCTTGCCGGTACCGCCCAAAGTTACGCCCTGATAAATGAGGACGTCATCGCCTATCTCAGTGGTCTCACCAATGACGATACCGTGGCCATGGTCGATTACCAAACGGCGACCGATGGTAGCACCGGGGTGAATCTCAATGCCCGTGCGCTTTGCCGCCGACTGAGATATCCAACGTGCAATAAACTTCATATCGTGCTTATAAAACCAATGCGCTCTGCGGTGCATTCTTATGGCTCTCAGTCCGGGATACAAAAGCAGTATCTCCAAGGTGCTTCTTGCCGCAGGGTCGCGGTCTTTTATAGCCTTGATATCCTCTCGCAAACGTTTAAACATAATGCCTCCAAACGAAAAAATGAATTTAATAAAACGAATCAAATTCTTTTCACTAATCCCTTTTTATAAAATAAAAACGCCTCCGTCGAAAACGACGGAGGCGAATAATCGCGGTTCCACTCCACTTTTAACTCAAAACCTTTAACGCAGGTATACGAATGAGAATACTAAACTTTCCTCTCATCAGCTGACGGGTGCATTCGCCGAAATTTCACACAAAAAGCCCTTTCAGTCGCCGAGGCTTAATCCCTGTTGTGATATACGTTTCGGTTACTTATCCCTTTAAACGCTTTTTATTATCTTTACTATATTATATCAAATTATTTCAATTTGTCTACTACTTTTTATTCTGCAAACGCCTGTTTTACCCAAATTGATGTGTAAATAATGGTTCCGGCCAGAAGACCGGTGGTCAAAAACGACATAAAGTTGCCGATTGAGAACACTGCGGCAATAGCCTGCAAAATGCCCAAAAGCATAAGAACCTTGGAAAGTCCGTTCACATCGCTAAGGCGGCTTACGCCTGCTTTGCCTTGGTATCAAAGTCGTTGATCATGGTAAGCGGTTCTTTATAGGTGCTGTTGGGCTCCGAAGCAGGTTCCTTTGCCGCTTGGCTTTGGGTAGCAGTTCCGCACGAAGAGCAGAATGCCACACCGTCTTCTAATTTAACTCCACAATTTTTACAAAACATAATCTTTTCCCCTTGCTTAAATCAAATTACATCCATTCAAGGTCTTTCTTAACATCTCTCAACCAATCGTATGCACTGAAATACAGTACCATTGTAACTATTTGTAAAATCGATGATAAGAACAACGATACCTCTCCGTGAGCCAATGACACAAGTGAAGATATCAACATTGTAACAAATATTAACAGAGAAAAAATACCAAATAATATCTGCAAGCCTGCCAGTGAACCAACCTGCTTTAATTGAATACGGTCGTTGATCGCACTTCTTAACATCGAATCAACAAAACCGTGCGCCATATAAGACGGAATCATTATCAAAACAACAATATATGCAAATACCCCAAGCGTGTAAATAAAGGCACTAAGATTAAAGCTTGTTACGATCAAACCTAATATGCCTATTAAAACTGCAACCGCACCTTGTGCGATCACAAAAACCAAAGTAACGACCTTAAACGTTTTAAATGACGGTATGTACTTGGAAGATTTATCGAAAAAAGGTGAGCTGAGATACAGATTCCATGCAGGTATTGCCAACATGGCATAAAGTATTAAGTTTACAACTCTCAACAAAAAATCATCCCACCGCGCTTCAAAGGCCGTAACCAGCGCATCAATAAGCGAAATAATAGCCATCGCAGACAGTAAAATCGATAAAGTGCGGTATTTTTTTGTTGAAAACATTTTTCTGAAAAAGAGAACGGCAGAATCCTGCTTTTTAGGTGCAGATGATTCAGACTCCTCCGCTGCTACGGGGGATGTTCGTTTGACGGCGGCACCGCAAGTGTCACAAATGCGAGCGTTGTCAGGCAAATTCTCTCCACAGTTTTTACAAATCATAATTCCTTCCTCCCTGAGATAAAACGTGTTTACGGTTGTTTACTTTATTTTGAAGGGTCAACAAACTCGAAACTGTCTTTCATATAAATAACACCTGAAATTACAGCAAACAAGGTTGATACCCACAAAATCACATTGTAAATAATATAAATTACATCATTTGCACCTGCAAGGTCAAGAGCAGGTGCGACAGTTTCGGCAAAATACAACGCCGCAATACCGAAAATGATGGCTGCCATCTGGCTGACGGTCTTTACCTTGCCCCACATATTTGCGGCAATAACCTTCTTTGAGTCGGATGAAACAACAACCAAACGAAGAGATGCTATCATAAATTCGCGGAACAGAACGATGAAAAGCACCCATGCGATGCCGTAGCCGAATCCTTCTTTTAAGAAAGCGAGGAATGCTGCGGTTGTCAACATCTTATCGGCCAACGGGTCGAGAAATTTGCCGAAATTTGTAACAAGATTTCTCTTTCTCGCAATTTTTCCGTCCAACATATCGGTAAATGATGCTACCGCAAAGAGTACCAGAGCCACCAGATAGTGATGCGGAAATTCTATCAGCATAGCGGCCATAAACATCGGTGTCATTATAATTCTTAACACGGTTAATCTGTTAGGTAAATTCATAATTCATCCCTCTTTTAATTTTCCTCTAATTCGCCCAAAAGGTCATATTCGAGCGAATCGTTTATCAGACAGTGGCAAAAAGTTCCCAATTCTAACGGACGTGGTGAAATGAAGAACACCTTTCCGTCGATCTCAGGTGCATCTGCCCTGCTTCTTCCAAAATAACACTTGATATAATCGTCGTAGCCTTCTATTAAAACCTCGACTACCGAGCCCACCTTCGCGGCATTCTTTTCAAGCACAATGCCCGACTGGTCGTTCATAACGATCTCACTGCGATCAACGCGAACCTGCTGCTCTATCTGGTCGGGGAAGGTTGCGGCAAAAGTGCCCTCTTCTTCGGAATACGCGAAGCAACCCAAACGGTCAAACTGCGTGTGCTTTACAAACTCGCAAAGTTCCTCAAACTGCTCTTCTGTTTCCCCGGGGAATCCGGTGATAAGCGTCGTGCGAAGCGTAATGTCAGGAATTTCGGTTCTGAGTTTTTTCATCAAAGCGTCCAACGAATCGCGGTCGCTCTTGCGGTTCATACGCTTTAAAATCTCGTCGTTGCAATGTTGAATGGGAATGTCGAGGTAGTTTACTACCTTTTCTTCACGCTTCATAACCTCGATAAGTTCGTCGGTTATGCGTTCAGGATAGGTGTAAAGCGTTCTTATCCAATGAAGTCCCTCGATCTTACAGAGTTCGGTAAGAAGTTCGGGCAACATTGATTTTCCGTAAAGATCTTCACCGTAGCGCGTGGTGTCCTGCGCTACAACGATAAGTTCCTTAACGCCGCCGGACGCCAACTTTTTGGCCTCTTCAACAACACTTTCGATTGTTCGGCTTCTGAAACGGCCTCGAATAGACGGAATTGCACAGTACGTGCAACAGTTGTCACATCCTTCGGCAACCTTTATGTAGGCGGTATAACGGGGTGTTGTAAGAAGTCGGTCTCCCTCAAAAATCAAATCCTCTTTTTTGCCGAAATAGTCGTCCTTACTGCCTTCGAGTGCGTTTTTCACAACATTTACAATATCGTTGTTTCCCGCAAGACTTACGACACAGTCAACCTCAGGGATCGACTCCTTTATCTCATCTCGATAACGTTCTGCAAGACAACCTGTGACGATAAGCGATTTTAAAACACCATCGGCTTTGTACTTGGCTACTTCTAATATATTCTCAATAGCCTCAGCTTTTGCATCCTCAATAAAACCGCAGGTGTTGACGATTATTGCTTCTGCCTCGGCTTCGACGGGGGTTATCTCGTACCCTGCATCGACAAGTTTTTTAAGCATTATCTCGGCATCGACCTGGTTTTTGGGACAACCGAGTGACACCATTCCTATTTTGTTCATTCTTTAAAATTCATTCCCATCTTGTTCTAAGACTTTAAAAGCCGTTCTTATTTCACCGTAAGAGTACCCTTTGCGTTGTAACGCCGCTATTATTTTTTCACGGCCGTTTTGCTGCTCCAACTTGGAACGGTACTTACGTTCTATCAACTGCAAAATAGCATCGGTAGGGTTATATTCGGCTTCTTCAACCGCAATTTCCACATCTTCTCTCGAAACACCTTCGGCTATCAGTTGCAACGCCGCCGCTTTTAAAGACACTTTTTTGGTATCAACTATAAGTTGCAGACGACGCCTTGCATAGTTAAGGTCATCTATAAACCCTAATTCAACGGCTCTTTCGACCGCGGTTTCGGCGGCATAATCGGGAAAATGCTCCCGCAATTTGCGATACAACTTAGCTTTGGGCATATCCTGACGGGACAAATACCACATCGCCCTGGATTTTGCTCTTTTTATGTGCGACTGCTCAACAAGCTCGGTCAGTTCTTCGTCACTTAAAACAGTGCCGACCTTCAAGCCTTTGATATCGCAAAGTTCCGTATCAAGCGCCAAAAGCCCTATGGGGTCCTGCTCGGCACCCCACTGTTGAGGATCTATCTCGCAGTCAAATCGGATTCCGCAAAGATGTTTACGGCGTATATTGATTTCAACAATTTCCATTACTCAACGTCAACATCGATGTTGATTTTGGACTTCTTCTTAGGTGCAGGCTCCTCTGCGGGCTCAGTGGCAGGTGATGCTGCCGGAGCAGTCTTACTTTTAGCGGTAGCAGTAGCAGAAGCCGCCATCATCTTTTCCATTATCTGCTTTTCTAACATCTCTGCAAATTCGGGATGCTCTGCAACATAATTTTTAGCATTATCGCGGCCTTGAGCGATCTTCTCATCATTGTATGAAATCCAAGCTCCCGAACGCTTTATAATATCATGCTTGATACCAAGGTCGATAATCTCACCTGCTTTGGAGATGCCCTTACCATACATAATATCAAACTCGGCATCTCTGAACGGGGGAGCAACCTTGTTTTTAACTACCTTTGCTCTTGTTTTGTTGCCTACAATCTCGCCACCGACCTTAATAGCCTCGATACGACGAATGTCAAGACGGACAGACGCGTAGTATTTGAGCGCACGACCGCCGGTAGTTGTTTCGCTGCTGCCGTACATTACGCCGACCTTGTCACGCAACTGGTTGATAAAAATTGCAATACAGTTGGACTTGGAAATAGCACCTGCAAGCTTTCTCAAAGCCTGCGACATAAGACGTGCGTGCAGACCCATATGTGAGTCGCCCATATC